>JAJZGE010000367.1 GCA_021798675.1 Pseudomonadota bacterium
GAAAGTGATCACCCACTTCGAGCCGTGGATGGCGCTGTCCTTCACCGAGGGCAGCATCGGCGGCGACATCGAGCGTGTCTCGCTGAAGGACCTTGCCGCGTTCTACGGCGATGCGCACCCGCAGCTCGCGCAGGCCAACCCGCCGAGCTGGGCCGAGCCCACCGGCTCCAACGGCATCGCGATCGCGCCCAGGCTCACCACTGACGGCCATGCCCTGCTGCTGATCAACCCGCACACCTCGTTCTACTTCCGCTCCGAACTGCAGATGTCCAGCGACGCGGGGCTGGACGCCTACGGCGCGGTGACCTGGGGGCAGTTCTTCATCTACCAGGGCTTCAACAGGCACATCGGCTGGATGCATACCTCGACCGGCCTGGATGCGGTGGACGAGTTCGCCGAAACCATCGTGCACCAGGGCGGCAAGCTGTATTACCGCTACGGCAGGGCGCTGCGGCCGGTGACGGAACGCCGCATCGCCCTGCGCTACCGCGCTGCCGACGGCACGCTGAAGACGCGCTGCTTCACCGCGTACTTCACCCACCACGGCCCCATCGTGAAGCGCGAAAACAGCAAATGGATCGCCGAGGCACTGATGGACAAGCCCATCGCTGCGCTGGAGCAGAGCTGGCTGCGCACCAAGGCGCACGACTACGCCAGCTACATGAAGGTGGCCGAGCTCAAGGCCAACTCGTCCAACAACACCATCTTCGCCGACGACAAGGGCGAGATCGCGTTCCTGATGCCGCAGTTCGTGCCGAAGCGCGACAACCGCTTCGACTATACGAAGCCCGTGGACGGCAGCGACCCGGCCACCGACTGGCATGGTCTCACGCCCTTGACCGAACTGCCGCAGGCGGTGAACCCGCCGAACGGCTGGGTGATGAACACCAACGACTGGCCGTATTCCGCCGCCGGCAGGTACAGCCCGAAGCAGGCTGACTTTCCGCGCTACATGGACACGTTCGGCGAGAACCCGCGCGGCACCCACGCCACGCGCCTGCTCACCGGCGCCAGCGGCTTCAGCAAGGCAAAGCTGATCACCGACGCGTTCGACTCCTACCTGCCCGAGTTCGCCAAGCTCATTCCCATCCTCATGAAGGACTACGACGCGCTGTCCGCCAACGATCCGCGGAAGGCGAAGCTGGCCGGCCCGATCGGACTGCTGCGCCACTGGGACTGCCGCTGGGGCATCGCTTCCATGCCCACCGCGCTGGCGGTGTTCTGGGGCGACACGCTATGGGACGAGAGCTACGCGAAGGCTAAGGCCGCCGGCATCCCGCCCTACGATTACATCGCGCGCAACGGCGGTGCGCAGGAGCGCCTGCACGCGCTGGACGTGGCGGTGGGACGCCTCGTGCGGGACTTCGGCAGCTGGGGCGTGGCCTGGGGCGAGATCGACCGCTTCCAGCGCCTCGACGACGCGATCCAGCCGCATTTCGACGACGGCAAGCCCAGCATCCCGGTGCCGTTCGTGTCCTCGCGCTGGGGGTCGCTGGCCTCGTTCGGCGCGCACCGCTGGCCGGGCACCAAGAAGTACTACGGCTCCAGCGGCAACAGCTTCGTCGCCGTGGTGGAGTTCGGCCCGCGGGTGAGTGCACGCGCCGTCACCGCCGGCGGCGAGAGCGGCCACCCCGGCTCGCCGCATTTCGACGACGAGGCGGGGCGTTACGCCAGCGGCGACCTGCGCACGGTGTACTTCTGGCCCGACCAGCTCAAGGGCCATACCGAACGGGTGTACCACCCTGGTTGACGGTGCAGGCACCGCTCAGGCCAGCGGGGATGCCCTTCGGGATCCCCGCTGGCCTGCACCGTTGCAGGCATCTCTTAGTGTTGCGGGTTCGCACCGTCTCCGGCGGTCGAGGCCGACGGCGGCGCGGCGCTGGTCGATGCAGGCATCGGAGCCGTGGCGGCCGGAGGTGGCATGGCCGGAGCCGGAGCCGGAGCCGGCGTGCTCGCGGCATTGTCGGGAGCCCCGGGAGAGGGCGTCATCTCGCCACTCTTGCCGCACGCCGACAATGCCAGCGAAGCTGCAAGCAGCAGCCCGATCGTGACTGAACCTTTCATGTGAGGTCTCCGTTGCAAGGTTGGGTGCGAGCGCGGCGCTGCGGCGCGGCTGCAGCTCACGTTCCTCTTCCACGGCGAAACCGTGATACCGCGCTCGCGTACCGACCCTACCCAGACGTTTGTCGATATTTCAGAGTCATTGCGTAAAGTCGCGCTTAACATCGCCGTGGCGTCGGCTGCGAAAAATCGACACGCGACCGGCCGTCGACGCATCCTCGGCCGCCAGCCAGGATTCATTGGCCAACACCGCGGTGCAAGGCCCGAAACCGCATACGCGGAACGCGCGTCGCCCAGCCTCGCGACGCAGGGCATCCAGCACGCTGCGCATGATCGTGCCGGTGAACGGCGTGTAAAGGTAGAACACGCTGCCAACGGTGAAATCCGTCGCACGGGCATCTTCCTGCACGAAGCGCGCATTCGCCAGCCGCAGCGCCTGTGCGCAATCCCGCGCACCCGCCACGTAGGCCGGTTCGATCTCGACGCCGATGCTGCGTGCCGGCGTGCAGATGGCGGCAAGCAGGGGCACATGGCCGAGGCCCGAACCCAAGTCGACCAGCACGTCGTCTGCGGTCAAGGCCAGCCGGTCGAATAGGTCGAACAGATGCCGCGCCGGCGTGGGCTGGTAGAACACCATCTCCGGCGCGAGCACCGATGCCTCGCCCGGCTCGCCGAACCGCAGCACGCCGCTGACCAGCTCGTCCCGCCAGTCGTAGGCGTCGCCGGATCGGCAGTCTGCGTCGCCCGCAAGCTGCCAGCGCTGCAGCGCCACGCGCCCCTTGCCGTAACGCACTGCTGCGCGGATGGCCTCGAATTGCAGCAGATTGGCCGCTTCCAGCCGTTGCTGGAGTGCCTGCGCACGTTGCGCCCACGCACCTTCGACACCCATCAGCGCGTCGAGCCGGTCGAGCGCTTCGATGCGCTCGCGCAGCCGCTCAGGCGCGTCCAGTCCGCGTTCGCTTTCCAACGCTTCGATCAGGGCCTGAACGATGCAGCCATCGGCCACGCTCTCGCTCATGCCTTCAGCAAGCCCAGCCGCACCAGGCTCTCGGCGGTGGCGATCACGGCGTCCTCGCTCGACCGCGGCGACCAGCCGAGCACGCGCTGCGCCTTCGCGGCGGTGGCGTTCTTTTGCTTGCCGAGCTCGGGGAGTATCTGCTTCACCGCCGGGTCGCGCAGCGCGGCGAGCCGCACCAACCAGTTCGGCAACGACAACGTGGGCACCCTGCGCGCCGCTGTGCCCAACCGCCGCTTCAGCACCAGGGCCATGTCACGGATCGACATGAAGTCGCCGGACACGGCGAGGAAGCGTTCGCCCTTCGCGGCCGGGTCGGTCATCGCGCGCAGGTGCAGGTCGGCCACGTCGCGCACGTCCACCACGCCGAACCGCAGCTTCGGGCAGCCGGGCATGGCGCCGTCCATCAGGCGCTGCACCAGCAGGATCGAGGTGGAATAGTCCGGCCCCAGCACCGGGCCGAACACACCGACCGGATTGATCACGGACAGTTCCAGCGCACCGCCCTCGCGCGCGATGAAATCCCACGCCGCACGCTCGGCCAGGGTCTTGGACTTCG
>JAJZGE010000368.1 GCA_021798675.1 Pseudomonadota bacterium
ATCGTCCCGCGAGTGTCCCCGCCATGCCGGCGCAGTACGTTGCCCCCTCGAAGTTCGGCCTGTTTCGCATCGTGCGGCACGGGCGCCGCTGGCGCAGCCTGCTGGAGGATTGCGAGCTGGCGCGGCATGACGATGTGGCGGCCGCCCTGGCTTATCTGCACGCGAGCTGCCCGCGCGCGCGATTGCCCTTCGCGCTGAACGAGTGGCGCTTCCTGGCCGAACCGGCGGCGCGGCTGGCGCAGGCCTGCAGCAACGACGACGACTGGTTGCTCACCGGCTGACCTTCAGGTCGCATCCGTGCAGAGGCAGTCGAGCATGCCGCGCGCCATCTCCCGCTCGCCGGACACCACCAGATCCGCGCCCTGCCCGCGCAGGTGCGCGACCGCGGCGCCGGAACCGGCGCGCGCGCAGATCGTCAATCGCGGATTGAGCTGGCGCGCTACGCGTACGATCTCGCCGGCCTCGAACGCATCCGGCACAGTCACCAGCAGCGCGCTCGCAGCACCGAGGTTAGCGGCAACCAGTGCCTCGTCGCGCGAAGCCTGGCCGGAGATCGTGCGGATACCCTGCCTGCGCAGCGCCTCGACGCGCTCGGGTTCCATCTCCATCGCCAGCAGCGGCCGGCCGCGCGCAAGAAGTCCGTCGCACAACAGCCGCCCCAGCCGGCCGTAGCCCACCACCACGACATGGCCGGCGAGATTGCCTGCTTCCTCTGGCAACGGCTCGTCGAGCGAGGCCTCGGTGACATCGGCCAGCGCTTCGCGCGCATCCAGCCACGGCTTCGCGCGGTCGAGCAGCTTGAACAGCCACGGATTGAGCAGGATGGAGAGGATGGCCGCGGCCAGCAGCACGTCCTGCGCCTCCTTCGACACCATGTGCTGCGCCACGCCCACGCCGATCAGGATGAAGGAGAACTCGCCGATCTGCGCCAGGCTCACCGCGATGGTGAGCGCGGTGCGCAACGGCCGCCGCGAGGCCAGCACGATGAGCAGCGCCGCCAGCGACTTGCCCAGCACGATTATCGCCAGCGCGGCCAGCACCACCAGCGGCTCGGTGAACACCACGCGGTAGTTGAACAGCATGCCGATGGAAACGAAGAACAGCACGGCGAAGGCATCGCGCAGCGGCAGCGTTTCCTCGGCCGCGTCGTGCGCCAGTTTCGATTCGCCCATCATCATGCCGGCGAAGAACGCGCCCAGTTCGAACGACACGCCGAACGCGCCGGCCACGCCGAACGCCACGCCCAAGGCGATCGCCAGCACCGCGAGGCGGAACAGCTCGCGCGAGCCGCTGCCCGCCACGCGCGCGAGCAGCCATGGGATCAGTCGCGCCCCCACCACGAGCATCAGCGCCACGAACAGGATCACCTTGCCGATGGCGATGCCCACGGTGCCGGCAAGCGCGCCGAACGACACGCCCTGCCCTGCCGCCAGCGCTCCACCCACCGCGGGCAGCAGCACCAGCGCCAGCACCATGGCGAGATCCTCCACGATCAGCCAGCCCACCGCGATGCGTCCGCGTTCGGTCTCCAGCAGCCGGCGCTCCTCCATCGCCCGCAGCAGCACCACCGTGCTGGCCACCGATAGCGCCAGGCCGAACACGAAACCCTGCGCCAACGGCCAACCCAGCACCCAGCCCAGCAACAGGCCCAGCACGGTGGCGACAGCCATCTGCCCGAGTGCGCCGGGAATGGCGAGCGACTTCACCGACAGCAGGTCCCTCAGCGAGAAGTGCAGGCCCACGCCAAACATCAGCAGCACGACGCCGACCTCGGCCAGTTCGTGCGCGATACGGCCGTCCGCCACGTAGCCGGGTGTAAACGGCCCTACCACCACGCCGGCCAGCAGGTAGCCGGCCAGCGCGGGCAACCTCAAGCGATGCGCCAGCGCGGCGAACACGAAGGCCAGCACGATGCCGCTGACGAGGGTGGCGATAAGCGGTGCTTCGTGCATGGACGATCCTCGGCGAATGGCCTGCAGTCTGCGCGGCCACTCCCCTTGTAAGGACATCCGGCGGCGGGCACAAGCGCCGCCGCGGGGGCTCACTCCGCCGCGTTGATCACCGCAAGGAAATCCCGCCCGTAGCGCTGCAGCTTGGCCTCGCCCACACCGCTGACCTGGGCCAGTTCGCTCTCGTTCGCCGGCATCGCGCGCAGCATTGCGAGCAAGGTAGCGTCGTGGAACACCACGTAGGGCGGCACGCCTTGCTGGCGCGCGAGCTGCGTGCGCAACGCGCGCAGGGCGTCCCACAACGGCTGCTCGTACGCCTCGATGCCGAGGTTGGCGCCGGTGACCAACTGGCTGTCGCGCCGCCTGCGCGCGGAGCGCTGCGGCTTGGCGTCCTCGCGCAGCAATACGCGCTCGTTGCCGCCGAGCACGGCGCGACTGGCCGCGGTGAGCCGCAACGTGCCGTAGCCTTCCGCGTCGGTGGCGAGCAGGCCGGCAGCCAGCAACTGGCGGAACACCGAGCGCCAGCCTTTCTCGTCGATGTCGGCGCCGATGCCGAAGGTGGAAAGCTTGTCGTGGTCGAGCTGGCTCATGCGCTCGCTGTCCACCCCGCGCAGGATGTCGATGACGTGGCCGGCGCCGAAGCGCTGGCCGCTGCGGTACACCGCCGACAGCGCCTTCTGCGCGGGCACGGTGGCGTCCCAGGTCTTCGGCGGCTCCACGCAGTTGTCGCAGTGGCCGCAGGGGCCCTGGTAATCCTCGCCGAAGGCACCGAGCAGCAGTTCGCGCCGGCAGCGCGTGGCCTCGGCGTAGGCCAGCAGCGATTCCAGCTTCTGACGCTCGATGCGCTTGCGCTCGTCCGCCGATTCGGACTGCGCGATCATCTGGCTCATCGTCACCACGTCGGCGAGGCCGTAGATCATCCACGCCTCGGCGGGCAGGCCGTCGCGACCGGCACGACCGGTTTCCTGGTAATAGCCTTCCATGCTGCGCGGCAGGTCCAGATGCGCCACGAAGCGCACGTCCGGCTTGTCGATGCCCATGCCGAACGCCACCGTGGCCACCATCACCACGCCGTCCTCGCGCAGGAAGCGTTGCTGGTTCTTCGCGCGCGTGGCCGCATCCAGGCCCGCGTGGTACGGCAACGCCTCGATGCCCGCCTCGGCCAGCCACGCGGCGGTGTCGTCCACCTTCTTGCGGCTGAGCGCGTAGACGATGCCGGCTTCGCCGCGATGGCCGTCGAGGAACTGCATCAACTGCGTGCGCGGGTTGTGCTTCAGCGTCACGCGATAGCCGATGTTGGGCCGGTCGAAGCTGGCGACGAACTGGCGTGCATTCGCCAGCGCCAATCGCTCCACGATTTCCTCGCGCGTGCGCGGGTCCGCCGTGGCGGTGAGCGCGATGCGCGGCACCCGCGGAAAACGTTCGTTCAGGACGGTGAGTTCGCGGTATTCGGGCCGGAAATCGTGGCCCCACTGCGACACGCAGTGCGCCTCGTCGATGGCGAACAGCGCGATTTCCGTCTGCCCCATCAAGCCGAGGAAGCGCGCCGTGAGCAGCCGCTCCGGCGCCACGTAAAGCAGGTCCAGCTCGCCGGCCATGAACTGCCGCTCCACTTCGCGCTGCGCCGACGCGTCGAGGCTGGAATTGAGATAGGCCGCCGCCACGCCTGCCGCCTGCAGC
>JAJZGE010000369.1 GCA_021798675.1 Pseudomonadota bacterium
CATAGCGCTGCTTGAAGGGAACCTGCACGGCGAGGTGTTGCTGTTCCAGCTTGGTCATGGGTGTGCTCCGCGTGTTGGACAGGTGAGAGTGCAAGAGCAGAAGCCGTGCCAGCATCCCGCACTGCGTTGCATTGCTGCATCGTGCCAAGCGACCAAATGCCGCAGGCACACAGGAAAGATTTTTGACTGCCGCAATGCAGCACGTGTGCCGGTGGCGTGAGGATTGCGCTTTGGCGCGTCATGTGTTTTGTATCCAGACACCCCTTTGAAGGGTGTCGCAGATTGCGACACTCGAGGCATCCCATGCGCCATCCGCCCTTCACCGAATCGATCAACAGCGCACGTCGAAGCTTCTTCGACAGCGGCGCGGAGCCGCGCGGCCTGGTCTCCGATACCATCCTCGCGTCGTGGCGGCGCTGTCGCCAGCAGGGCCTGGTGGCCGAGGTGCCACCCAGCGTGGCGCTGGTCGAACGGCACCAGCTGAGCGAGCGGCAGCAGCAGCACGAAGTGCTGCGCCGCGTGTGTCGGCCAGAGCTGGAGGCGCTGTATGCCAGCGCGAATCACGCCGGCAGCATCGTGATCCTGACCGCACCGGACGGCTTCATCCTCGATGCGCTGGGCAATGCCGATTTCCTCGACAAGGCCGCGCGCGTGTCGCTGCGTCCGGGCGCGCCGTGGAGTGAGGCCGCCACCGGCACCAACGCGATCGGCACCGCGCTGATCGAGCGCTGCGCGGTGGAAGTGCGCGGCGGTGAACACTACTACGCACCGCATCGCGTACTGAGCTGCTCGGCCTCGCCGATCTTCGACGCGCTCGGGCAGGTGGTCGGCGTACTGGATCTCTCCGGCGAGGCGTCGGTGCATCACCTGCACGCGCTGGGCATGGTGCAGCTGGCGGTCGAGCAGATCGAACACCGGCTGTTCGAAAGCGACTTCGACGGCGCCGACATCGTGCGCATCCAGCCCGACCCGGCGCTGCTGGGCACCGCGCGCGAAGGGATGCTGGTGTTCGAGGCGCACCGGCTGGTGGCGGCCAACCGGCACGCACTGCGGCTGCTGGGCATGGACTGGAGCGAGCTGGGCAAGCGCCGCTACGACGAACTGTTCGCCTCGGCGCTGCCGCGTCCGGGCAGTGTCGCCGGCATGCGCTGCCAGAGCGGCGACATGGTGCACGCCCGGCGCGATGCCCCGCGCCAGGCCGGCGTCAGTTCACGCGTATCGCGCAGCACGCGGATCAAGCCGGTGCGCTCGCCGGCGGCGGTGTTCTCGCGCGAGCTGGATACCGCGATCGACCGCAGCGTGCGCCTGCTGAATGCCGATATCCCGCTGCTGCTGCAGGGCGAAACCGGCACCGGCAAGGAGGTGGTGGCGCGGGAGCTGCACCGGCGCAGCGCGCGCGCCGGAGCGCCGTTCATCGCGGTGAACTGCGCCGCCCTGCCCGAGAGCCTGATCGAGGCGGAGCTGTTCGGCTATATGCCCGGCGCCTTCACCGGCGCGCGCCGCGACGGCGCGCCCGGCCTGCTGCGCGAAGCCGACGGCGGTACGCTGTTCCTGGACGAACTGGGCGACATGCCGCTGGCGATGCAGAGCCGGCTGCTGCGCGTGCTGCAAGAGCGTGAGGTCACCCCGCTCGGCGGCACCCGTGCCCACGCCATCGACGTCACCGTGATCGCGGCCACCCATCGCGATCTGGCCGCCGCCGTCGAGCGCAACGAATTCCGCGCCGACCTGTACTACCGCATCGCGCAGTCCACCTTGCGCCTGCCGGCGCTGCATGAACACGTCGACCTCGCCTCGCTGATCAACCAGCTGTGGTGCGCACTGGGCGCCGAGCAGATCCCGATGCGGCTGCATCCGCGTCTGATCGATACGCTGGCCTGCCGGCGCTGGCCCGGCAACCTGCGTCAGCTGGTGGGCCAGCTGCGCAGCCTGATGGCGTTGGGCGACGTCGGTGCCACGCTCACCGATGCCGACCTGCCGGCCGAGCTGCAGGATCGCAAGATGGCCGCACTGCCCGCCGCCGAACTGAGCGGCAGCCTCGACGCGATCGAACTGCAGGCAATCGACGAGGCGATTGCCGGCTGCCACGGCAATGTGGCAGCGGCCGCGCGCAGGCTCGGGGTCAGCCGCAGCACCATCTACCGGCGGCTGCAGAACCAGCACGATTGATGTGTGCGACGCCGCCCGATGCGGCGATCAGTCCTTCGTGCGGCTGCTCCAGGCCAGCGCATCGCGCCCCGATAGCGGCTCCGAGATGAAATAACCCTGCGCGAAATCGCAGCCCACGCTGGTGATGTAGTCCAGCGTGGCAGCCTCCTCCACGCCCTCCGCGGTCACCCGCAGGCCAAGGCTCTTGCCGAGGTCGACGATCGACTTGATCACGGTGCGCGCCTCGTGTGACTCCAGCGCCGTCATCACGAACGACTTGTCCACCTTCAGCTCGGAAAACGGCAGCCGCACCAGCTGCACCAGCGAGGAAAAACCGGTGCCGAAATCGTCGATGGACAGCTGGAAGCCCTGCATCCGCAGCCGTGTCAGCAAGGCCAGCGACTTGACCGGATCGTCCATCGCACTGCTCTCGGTAAGCTCCAGGATCACCCGTGCCGGATTCACGCCATGCTGGCGGCAAAGATCCGAAATCCAATCGGCCAGATGCATGTCGGCCAGATTCTTCGCCGAGACATTGATCGACAGCGTCAGCGCGGTGGAGGCGGCGAAGCTCTGCGCGAACCAGCGCAGCGCCTGATCGCACACCTGCTCGGTGAGCAGCTTGATCAGGCCGCTGGCTTCAGCCAGCGGCACGAACTGGTCGGGCTGGATCAGCAGCGTCGGCGTGGGCGCCCAGCGCACCAGCGCCTCGAATCCCGCCAGCCCGCCACTGCTGCAGTCGATCTTGGGCTGATAGGCCAGCTGCAGCTGCTGCTGCTCCAGCCCGTGGCGCAGTTGCGCTTCGGTGATGACGAAGTCGTCGGCATGCAGCGGCTCGGCGCTCGATGCACGCATTCCGCCGCGTCCGTGCGCGCCGCTGAGCAGCCGGCGCAGCATGTCGCGCGAGAACGGCTTGGAGATTGCATTGACCTCGCGCAGACCCTGCTCGGTGGCCGTGCGCCGGGCCGAATCCAGCACGCGGCTGCCGACCCCGCTGGTGATGATGATGCTGGCCTGGCAGCCGCGCTCGGCCAGCAGGCGCATCGCCTCGATGCCGTCCATCTCCGGCATCACCAGATCGATCGCGATATGCGTCGGCTGCCACGCATCCAGCGCCGCGAAGAACTCCGCCGGCCGCGTGAACGCGCGCACCTCGAAGCCGATCTCCTCGGCCACAAATCCGATCGTGCGGCCGACCGCCTCCTCGTCGTCGAGGATCAGCAGGCGCCCCGGACATCCCGAATCGTGGAGGTTATTCAAGCTGCAGGCTCCGCCAGCGCCGCGCGCACCTTGCGCGCCAGCCCGGTCCGTGTATACGGCTTGTTGAGCAGCTGGATGCCCGGATCCAGCCGGCCGTGGTGGATGATCGCGTTTTCGGTATAGCCGGAGGTGTACAGCACACGCAACCCGGGCCGCAGCGCGAGTGCCGCATCGGCCAGCTGCCGACCGTTCATGCCGTCGGGCATCATCACATCAGTGAA
>JAJZGE010000370.1 GCA_021798675.1 Pseudomonadota bacterium
CCACCGGCGCGGGCTGCAACGAGCTGCCGGTCGGCGCCAATGCGATCGGGCTGGCCCGGATCGGCGTGCTGCCGGGCACCGGCGGGCTGGACGCGCTGGCGATGCTGGCGCAGCCGCGCAAGAGCTATGTGCTGTATGGCGTCGAGCCGCCGCACGATTTCGCCGACGGCGCCGCCGCGTTGAAGGCGCTGCGCGCGGCCGAGCAGGTGGTGGCGTTCAGCGCCTACGCCAGCGACGCGCTGCGCGAGGTGGCCGACGTGATCCTGCCGATCGCGCTGCTGCCGGAAATGGATGCCACCCTGGTCAACGTTGACGGCCTGGCGCAGGGCGTGGCCGCCGGTGCCAGGGCGCCGGGGCAGACCCGACCGGGCTGGAAGGTGCTGCGTGCGCTGGGCGGTTCGCTGCAGCTGGCCGGTTTCGAGTTCGATGATCTGGCCGGCTTGCGCAGCGGCATCAGCGAGCGTGCGACGGCGGCAACGGATGCGCTCGGCACGCGCGCGCAGGCCGGCGGCCTGACCCGCCTCGCCACCTGGCCGATCTACCGTGGCGATGCCGTGCTGCGACGGGCCTCCGCGCTCAACGCGCATCCGCTGAACCGCGCTCCGGCGGTGCGCCTGCATGCGGACGAGGCGCAGCGGCTGGGGCTGGCCGACGGTGCCCAGCTGCGTGTCGGCGACGTGGTGCTGCCGCTGGTGCTCGACGCGGCCGTACCCGCCGGCGCGGCCTGGATCGAAGCGGGGCAGGATCTCACCGCCGCGCTGCCGCCTTACGGCGCCGCCATCACTCTGAGCAGGGCATAAGCAGCATGCTTGATCAACTCATCCAACAGCTGGTGTGGCCGATCGTCTACATCCTGTGCATCACGGTGCCGCTGATCATCGCGGTGGCGATGTTCGTGTACTGGGAGCGCAAGGTCATCGGCTGGATGCACGTGCGCATGGGGCCGAACAAGATCGGCCCGTTCGGCCTGCTGCAGGCGTTCGCGGACGTGGTCAAGCTGCTGATCAAGGAAGTGATCCTGCCGACCAATGCGAATCGCTTCCTGTATTACCTCGCGCCGCTGCTGGCGCTGATACCGGCGCTGGCGGCGTGGGCGGTGATTCCGTTCAGCAGCCGCATGGTGCTGTCCAATGCGAACGCCGGCGTGCTGTACCTGCTGGCGATGACCTCGATGGGCGTGTACGGCATCATCCTCGCCGGCTGGGCGTCGAACTCGCGCTACGCGCTGCTCGGCGCGCTGCGTTCGGCGGCGCAGGTGATCTCCTACGAACTGGCCATGGGCCTGTGCCTGGTCTGCGTGCTGGTGCTGGCCGGTTCGCTCAACCTCTCCGATATCGTCAATGCGCAGGCCGGCAGCAAGGGTCTGCTGGACTGGTTCTGGCTGCCGCTGCTGCCGGTGTTCGTGATCTATTTCATCTCCGGCGTGGCCGAGACCAACCGCGCGCCGTTCGACGTGGCCGAAGGCGAGTCGGAGATCGTCGCCGGCTTCCACGTGGAATACTCCGGCTCGGCCTTCGCGATCTTCTTCCTGGCCGAATACGCCAACATGATCCTGGTGAGCTTCCTGGCCTCGATCCTGTTCATGGGCGGCTGGCTCAGCCCGCTGCAGGGTGTGATCACCGCGAACGTGTCGCCATGGGTGAACTGGATCTGGACCGGCGGCTTCATCTGGTTGTTCATCAAGGCGTTCATTTTCTCCTTCATGTTCCTGTGGTTTCGCGCCAGTTTCCCTCGCTACCGCTATGACCAGATCATGCGGCTGGGCTGGAAGGTGTTTATTCCCATCGCCATCGTCTGGGTGCTTGTCGCCGGCTGCCTGAAGTATTTCGGTCTGGTCAGCATCGGCCCGGGAGTCTGAAGATCCTATGTCTCGCGTCACACACTATTTCAAGAGCCTGCTGCTGATCGAGCTGTTCAAGGGCATGGGGCTGACGATGGGCTACATGTTCAAGCCCAAGTACACCGTGCGCTACCCGATGGAGCACATCCCCAAGTCCAACCGCTTCCGCGGCCTGCATGCGTTGCGCCGCTACGCCAATGGCGAGGAACGCTGCATCGCCTGCAAGCTGTGCGAGGCGGTGTGCCCGGCACTGGCGATCACGATCGACTCGGCGCCGCGCGCCAGCGACGGTCAGCGCCGCACCACGCGCTACGACATCGACCTGTTCAAGTGCATCTTCTGCGGCTTCTGCGAGGAGAGCTGCCCGGTCGACTCGATCGTCGAGACCAGCATCCATGAGTACCACTTCGAGCAGCGCGGCGAGAACGTGGTGAACAAGCTGCAGCTGCTGGCCATCGGCGACCGCTTCGAGCAGCAGATTGCCGCTGATCGTGCGCAAGACGCTGCATACCGCTGAGGTCGACGATGAATCCCCAACTGTTCCAACTCATCTGCTTCTACGCGTTCGGCTTCGTCACGGTGGCTTCCGCGCTGGCGGTGATCACGCTGAGGAACACGGTGCACGCGGTGCTCGCGCTGGTGCTCACTTTTTTCAGCAGTGCCTGTCTGTGGATGCTGGCCGACGCGGAATTTCTCGCATTGGCGCTGATCGTGGTCTATGTGGGCGCGGTGATGGTGCTGTTCCTGTTCGTGGTGATGATGCTGGACATCGACCAGGAAAAGATGCGTGAGGGCTTCGTGCGGTTCCTGCCCGTGGGCCTGATCGTGGCGCTGGTGATGCTGGCCGAGATGCTGGGTCTGATCGGCGTACGCGCCATGCATGCCCAGCTGATGGGCCCGAACCCGGCCAGCGTCGCCGGCGTGTCGAACACCGCATGGCTGGGCCACGCGTTGTATACGCAATACCTGCTGCCGTTCGAGATTGCCGCATTGATCCTCACCGTGGGCGTGGTGGCGGCGGTGGCGCTGACCCTGCGCCAGCGCGCCGATGCGCGCTACGAATCGGCCAGCCAGCAGGTCAGGGTCAATCCGCGTGACCGCATTCGCATTGTGAAGATGGCTGCCGAACGCCCCGCCGGGGATGTGCCGCCCGCACCGCAGGAGCCTCGTCCATGATTACCCTGTCGCACTACATCGTGCTTGGCGCCGTGCTGTTCTGCATCGCCGTCGCCGGCCTGTTCATCAACCGCAAGAACGTGATCGTGCTGCTGATGTCGATCGAGCTGATGCTGCTGGCGGTGAATACCAACTTTGTGGCGTTCTCGCGCTTTCTCGGCGACGTCTCGGGGCAGGTGTTCGTGTTCTTCATCCTTACCGTGGCTGCGGCGGAAGCCGCCATCGGCCTGGCGATCCTGGTGCTGCTGTTCCGCAATCGCAGCACCATCAATATCGCCGACATCGACAGCATGAAGGGGTGAGGTCCGGCGCTCGCGACATGCCGGTGGCATGTCGCGCCGGTTCGAACGACCGGACAGGGATGTCCGGGCCGGCGCCAAGCACCATGGATGGGTTCTTGCAGAACTTCTGGTACGCAGCAATGGAAGAAAAATGGCGATATCCACACACATTCTGCTGACGATCGCGCTGGCGCCGCTGGCGGGCTGCCTGCTGGCCGGGTTCCTCGGCCGGTTTCTCGGTCGGGCCGGCTCGCACACGGTCACCATCCTGGGCGTGGCGATTTCCTGCGCGCTGTCGTTCTACGTGCTGTACCAGCTCACCTTGG
>JAJZGE010000371.1 GCA_021798675.1 Pseudomonadota bacterium
TGATGGACGAGGCCTCGCAGGAATTGCGCTTCAATCGCCAGCTGCTCTCCACCACGCTGGAAAACGTGTCGCAGGGCATCAGCGTGGTCGATGCCGACATGCGGTTGGTGGCATGGAACCACCGCTATCTGGAACTGTTCGACTACCCGGCCGGGATGGTCTACGTCGGCGTGCCGGTCGAGGATCTGATCCGCTGGAACGCCGAGCTGGGCGAATGCGGTCCGGGCGAAGTGGACGGCCATGTGGCCAAACGCATCGACTACATGCGCGCCGGCTCCTCGCATCTGTTCCAGCGCATCCGGCCGGACGGCACGGTGATCGAGATGCGCGGACGCGCGCTGCCCGGCGGCGGCTACGTCACCACCTATACCGACGTCACCGCCTACAAGCATGCCGAGCAGGCGCTGATCGAGGCCAACGAAACGCTGGAGCAGCGGGTGGAGCAGCGCACCGCCGAGCTGTCCGAGGCGCTGGTCGCCACCGCCCACGCGCGGCGCGCGGCCGAGGCCGCCAACATCTCCAAGACGCGCTTCCTCGCCGCCGCCAGCCACGACTTGCTGCAGCCGCTGAATGCGGCACGGCTGTTCACCTCCGCGTTGCGCCAGCATCCGGGCCTGGATCGTGAGGCGAGCCAGCTGGCCGAGCGCATCGACGCTTCGTTCCGCGCGGCCGAGGATCTGCTCGACGGGCTGCTCGACACCTCGCGACTGGATGCCGGCAGTTACCGGCCGGAAGTGGGTGGCTTCGCGCTGATCGAGCTGTTTGATTCGCTCAAGGCGCAGTTCGCGCTGGTGGCGGAGCAGCGCGGCCTGCGCCTGCGCGTGGTGCCGACCACGCTGTCGGTGCGCAGCGATCCGCAGCTGCTGCGCCGGATTGTGCAGAACTTCCTCTCCAACGCGTTGCGCTACACGCGCAGCGGCAGCGTGCTGCTGGGCGCACGCCGCGCGCAGGGCGAAGTGCGCATCGAGGTGTGGGATTCCGGCCCCGGCATCGCCGCCGAGCAGCGCGCGCGGATCTTCGACGAGTTCCAGCGGCTGGAGCAGCCCTCGCCGTGGGGCGAGAAGGGGCTGGGCCTGGGGTTGTCGATCTGCGATCGCCTGGCCGGCATTCTCGACCACCGGCTCGACCTGCATTCACAGGTCGGCCGCGGCAGCTGCTTTGCCGTCACCGTGCCGCGCAGCGTGCCGGTACCGGTGCGGCGCCAGCAGGTGCAGCGCCGCGGTCCCGACGAACAGCTGCCGCTGACCGTGCTCTGCCTGGACAACGACGCCACCATTCTCGACGGCATGCGCGCACTGCTCAGCCGCTGGGGCGTGGACTGCCGGCTGGCGCTGGACATCGACCAGGCGCGGGTGGAGCTGAGGCATGGGCCGATCGATCTGATCCTGGCCGACTACCATCTCGCCGACGAGCTCGACGGCCTGCAGGCGCTGCAGCGACTGCGCGCGGAATACCCAGCGCTGCCGCCGGCCGCCATGATCACCGCCGACCGCGGCAGCGAACTCAAGCAGCGCGCACGCGCCCTGGGCTATCCGCTGCTGCACAAGCCGCTGCGCCCGGCCGCGCTGCGTGCGCTGCTCACGGCGCTGCTGCGCCACTAGCGCGCCGCTTCAGGGTCCGTCATCGTCGGGGGGTGCCGGCATCGTTTCCTGATCCACCGCGAGCTGGCTGGCAGCCAGCGCCACCTGGGTGCGGTTGCTGACGCCGAGCTTGCGCATGATCGCGGTCATGTGTGCCTTCACGGTGGCTTCGGAGACGCTCAGGTCGTAGGCGATCTGCTTGTTCAGGAGGCCCTCAGCGATCATCGTCATCACGCGGAACTGCTGCGGGGTCAGCGTGGCGATGCGTGCGGCGGCGGCGGCCTCGTCGGGGCGCAGTTCGGTGCTGCCGCCGAGCAGCGAGGGGGGCAGCCAGACGTCGCCGTCCAGCACGGTGCGGATGGCCTCGACGATGGCCTCGCCCGGCGTCGATTTGGGAATGTAGGCCGAGGCGCCATGCGCCAGCGCGCGGCGTGCCACCAGCGACTCCTCGTGGCCGGATACCACGATGGTCGGCAGCCCCGGGTATTGCCCGCGGATGTGCGCCAACGCGGAGTAGCCGCGGGCGCCGGGCATGTGCAGGTCGAGCAGCAGCAGCTCGGCGTCGGGAAACTGCTCGATCAGGCCGAGCAGCGCATGCACGCTGTCGGCGCTGTGCACGCTGGCCTGGGGCAGTGCCGACAGCACCGCGCGTTGCATGGCTTCGCGGAACAGCGGGTGATCGTCGGCGATCAGGATGTCAGGCATGGGTTTCAGTAGCGGGGAACAGGCGAAAGGCAATAGGGAACACAAACTGTCCATGGCGCAGCGCCAACGGTGAAGCGGGCCGCCGCTGTTCCCCGCTCCCCGTTCCCCGTTCCCCGGCGCTTCATTTGATCAGTCTCTCGTCGACCAGGCTTTTCACCACGCTGGGGTCGGCCAGCGTCGAGATGTCACCCAGCTGGTCGGGCAGGTTCTCGCCGATCTTGCGCAGAATGCGGCGCATGATCTTGCCCGAGCGGGTCTTCGGCAAGCCCGGCGCCCACTGCAGGTAATCGGGCGTGGCGATCGGGCCGATTTCCTTGCGCACCCACGCGATCAGCTCCTTGCGCAGTGAGTCAGTGCCGACTTCACCCGAAATCAGGGTGACATAGGCGTAGATGCCCTGGCCCTTGATGTCGTGCGGACAGCCCACCACCGCCGCTTCGGCCACCTTGGGGTGAGCCACCAGCGCGCTTTCCACCTCGGCGGTGCCCAGCCGGTGCCCGGCGACGTTGATCACGTCATCGACGCGGCCGGTGATCCAGTAATAGCCGTCCTCATCGCGGCGGGCGCCGTCGCCGGTGAAGTAGTTGCCGGGATAGGCGCTGAAGTAGGTGTCGATGAAGCGCTGATGATCGCCGTAGACCGTGCGCATCTGGCCCGGCCACGAATCGCTGATCAACAGGTTGCCCTCGCAGGCCCCTGTCTGTGCCTCGCCGTTGGTATCGACGATGACCGGCTTGATGCCGAAGAACGGCAGCGTCGCCGAGCCCGGTTTGGTAGCGATGGCACCGGGCAGCGGGGTGATCAGGATGCCGCCGGTTTCGGTCTGCCACCAGGTGTCCACGATCGGGCAGCGTTCGTCGCCGACCACCCGGTAGTACCACTCCCACGCCTCCGGGTTGATCGGTTCGCCGACCGTGCCAAGCAGGCGCAGGCTGGCACGCGAGCACGCCTTCACCGGGCCCTCGCCCTCGCGCATCAGCGCGCGGATTGCGGTGGGCGCGGTGTAGAACAGGGTGACCTGGTGCTTGTCGATCACCTGCCAGAAGCGGCGGAAGTCGGGGTAGTTCGGCACGCCGTCGAACATCAGCACGGTGGCGCCGTTGGCCAGCGGGCCGTACACCACGTAGCTGTGGCCGGTGATCCAGCCCACGTCGGCGGTGCACCAGTAGATGTCGTCCTCGCGCAGGTCGAAGATCGTCTCGTGGGTATAGCTGGTGTAGACCAGGTAACCGCCCGAGGTGTGCAGCACGCCCTTCGGCTTGCCGGTGGAACCGGAGGTATACAGGATGAACAGCGGGTGTTCGGCCTCCATCGGTTAGATCG
>JAJZGE010000372.1 GCA_021798675.1 Pseudomonadota bacterium
GCGAGGCGGCGCTGCGCTACAACATCCTGCAGCGGCTGGCCTACCTCACGGTGATCTTCGTGTTCGGCGGCGGCATCGTGCTGATGGGGCTGGCGATGTCGCCGCGGATGGACGCGGTGCTGCAGCCAGTGCTGGATCTGGTCGGCGGCCGGCAGTCGGCGCGCACGATCCACTTCATCATCGCCTGGGCGTTCGCGGCGTTCGTGGCGATCCACCTGTTCGAGGTGCTGATCAGCGGCGTGTTCAACCAGCTGCGCGGCATGCTCACCGGGTATTACAGGATCGACGAGGAACCCGCCGCCGCGCCTGTCACCCCGCTGGAGGAAACCGCGCATGACTGATCGCCGATCGTTTCTGCGCATGGCCATCATGGGCACCGCCGGCCTGCTGGTGGCCGGCTGCGACCGCATCTCGCAGAGCAGCTGGGGGCCGAAGGTGCTGGGCAAGGCCGAGGGGCTGAACCGCCGCGTGCAGGCGCTGCTGGCGCCGTCGAGCGCGATGGCGCAGGAGTTCAGCGAGGCTGACATCTCGCCGGTGTTCCGCCCCAACGGCACGGTGATGCCGACCACGCCGGCCTATCAGGCGCTGCTGGCGAACCAGTTCCGCGACTACAAGCTGCAGGTCGACGGGCTGGTCAGCCGCCCCGCGATGCTGTCGATCGACGATCTGAAGAAGCTCGACAGCCGCACCCAGATCACCCGGCACGACTGCGTCGAAGGCTGGAGCGTGATCGGCAAGTGGCAGGGCGCGCTGCTTTCCGCCGTGCTCGATCACGTGGGCGTCGATCCGCAGGCGCGCTTCGTGGTGTTCCACTGCCTCGACGACATGGACGCGGACACGCCCTATTACGAGAGCCTCGACCTGGGCGAGGCGCGACATCCGCAGACGCTGCTGGCCTGGAACCTCAACGACCAGCCGCTGCCGGTGCCCAACGGCGCGCCGCTGCGGCTGCGGGTGGGGCGGCAGCTCGGCTACAAGCAGGCCAAGTACATCGGCCGGATCGAACTGGTGCGCTCGTTCGCCGACATCGGCGACGGCAACGGCGGCTACTGGGAAGACCAGGGCTACGAGTGGTACGCCGGCATCTGAACGAGCGGGCTGCGGATTGCCAGCTTGTTGACCCATCTTTGCCAACCCGGTTGACCAGAGTCGGCGGGAAGCTTGAGCAGTGACGCCAGCCGGCTGGCCACTCGACGGGGGCTACTTGCCGGCCGCCTTTTCGGCCGTTCGGCGGAGTGTCAGCCCGTCGCGTACTAAGGCCGCTTCCAATGATTTACCCGGCTCATGGCAAGTCCACTCGCCTTGACGCAGATCAAGGACATTCCGCGCCGAGTCCGTATGCTAACGACGGTGGTACCTCTACATGTCGCCGTGAGGCGATCGCATTCCCAGCCCCCCCCGGGCACAGATGGAAAAGCCCGCTTTTGCGGGCTTTTTTCTTGGAAGGGAGTGGATTGCTTCGCGCACCGCAACATCAGCACGCTCCGGCTGCTGCGTTTGCAGTCCGTTCGAATAACGCGCGCTGGCTGCCGTTACGCCACCGGCCAGCGCAGAGTTTCGCTCCCTACATGCGAGGTTCAGGCGCCAGATCCGGCTGCAGCCATTGCAAATGAGCGAAGGTGGTCGCGTTGACGGCGCGCTGTTCCATCTGCCTCCTGATGACTACGGTCCAGACCAGTTGGGAACGATTTCCCCGATCACCGACGCGAAGAAGTACGGCATGGTCTACACGGCCGATCCGAAACCGGAGGCCGGCCACTTCTTCCGCTCCGATCATTTCTCGTTCGCCAAGCGCGGTGTGCCGGCGATCTCGTTCGGCTCGGGCAACGACTGGGTCGACGGCGGCATCACGGCCGGCAAGGCGGCCGAGGACGCATACATCGCCAGGCACTACCACCAGCCGTCGGATCAGTGGCAGGCCAGCTGGCCGTTCACCGGCATGGCGCGCGACCTGCAGCTGCTCTACACGGTGGGCAACCAGCTCGCCAATTCGCAGCAATGGCCAGACTGGAGCCGCGACTCGGAGTTCCGCGCCGCGCGTGACGCCACCGCCGCCGAACGCAGGTAATTCCATTTCTACATCAATTGATGCATACGGCACCGAAACTCGCTCTATCTCCGTTCGTGCTGAGCGTAGCTTGCGTCAGCAAGCGAAGTCGAAGCGCCCGCTGACGGAGTCCTTCGACTCCGGCCCTGCGGGCCTACGCTCAGGACGAACGGTTGCTGGGTGAACGTGAGCTATTGATGCGATTTCGAGATGGAAAGGGAATAACGCGTGACCCCGGGCGTCGCGACGCGGCGCCTCGGGCAGCGCGGATCAGGCGTCGCTCAGGGTGATGCGACACATGCCAGCGGGTGCGCGAAGTAGCTTTTCAGGTCGGTCGCGGCGTCGAGTTTTCCAAACCACGCGCCATAGCCTGGCAGTTGCAGCCGGTTGCCGGCGAGGCTGCCCTGCGCCAGCGCGTATTGGTCCAGCCGTTGCAACGTGCCGGACATCGGCAAGCTGACGTCCTGCGCCTGTTCGCCCAGATTGAAGACCGCCAGCACGGTCTCGCCGGCGAGGCTGCGGGTGAACGCCAGCACCGGTTCGGGGGTGTCGAGAAAGTGGATATCGCCCCAGCGCAGCGCAGGCTGCGACTTGCGCCAGTGCATGAAGGCGCGGAAGCCGTGCAGCACCGAATCCGGATCGGCCTCCTGCTGCGCCACCGCCAGCGCGCGATGCTCCTGCGGCACCGGCAGCCACGGTGTGCCATGGCTGAAACCGGCATGGGCGCCGTCGTCCCACGGCATCGGCGTGCGGCAGCCGTCGCGGCCCTTGAACTGCGGCCAGAACGCGATGCCGTAGGGATCCTGCAGCGACTCGTACGGCACCTCGGCCTCGGTCAGACCCAGTTCCTCGCCCTGGTAGACGCACACCGAACCGCGCAGCGAGCAGACCATCGCGGTGAGCAGCCGTGCCAGCGGCGCCGAGGATTGCTCGCGACCCCAGCGTGTGAGTACGCGCTCGACGTCGTGATTGGAGATCGCCCAGCACGGCCAGCCCTCGGTCATCTGCGCCTCCAGCCGCTGCACCGTGCCGCGGATGTAGGCTGCGCTGAAATCGTCGGTCAGCAGCTCGAAGCTGTAGCCCATGTGCAGGCGCCTGCCGCGGGTGTACTCGGCCATCGTGGCGAGCGAATCCTCGGAGGAGATTTCGCCCAGCGCAGCGACATCCGGATAGCCGTCCATCAACGCGCGCAGCTCGCCGAGAAAGGCCAGGTTCTCCGGCTGGGTGTTGTTGTAGTAGTGGTACTGGAACGCGTACGGGTTGTCCGGGCTGAAGCCGCGGCCCACACGCTGATCCTTCGGCTTGGCCGGGTTATCGCGCAGCAGGCGGTCGTGGAAGCAGAAGTTGATCGCGTCCAGGCGCACGCCGTCGACGCCGCGGTCGAGCCAGAAGCGCACGCTGTCCAGTGCCGCCGCGCGCACCTGCGGGTTGTGGAAATTCAGGTCCGGCTGCGAGGCGAGGAAGTTGTGCAGGTAATACTGTCCGCGGCGCGGCTCCCACTGCCACGCCGAGCCGCCGAACAGCGACAGCCAGTTGTTCGGCGGGCTGCC
>JAJZGE010000373.1 GCA_021798675.1 Pseudomonadota bacterium
CCTCGCGTGGCATGGCGCCCGCGAAGGGTGCGCCCGGCGCCGCGGCCGCGGTGCCGCCGGCCGCGAGGCTGCGCGTGGCCTTCGTCGACACCGCGCGCATCCTGCGCGACTCGGCCGCGGCCAAGGCTGCTTCCAGGAAGCTGGAGCAGACCTTCGAGCCGCGACGGCGCAAGCTCGCCGAGTTGAGTCGCCGCATCGAGACCTTGCGCGCCAGTCTGTCCGACGGCGCCGCGACCATGAGCGACGATCAGCGCCTGGCCGCGCAGCAGCAACTGTCCGACCTGAGCCGTGAATTCCGTGACGACCAGCAGGCCTTCGCCGAGGACCTGAATGCCCAGCGCAACGCCGACGTCAGCCGCATCCTGGACCAGGCCAACACCGCGGTGGGCCGCGTGGCGCGCGAAAAGGGCTGCGAGATCGTGTTCCAGGGCGCGGTGTACGTGAACCCGCGCATCGACATCACGCCGGACGTGATCCGCGCACTCGACGCCGCTCCGGGAACTCGCTAGAACGGGACCGGCTTGCCGATTCCGTAGCCCTGCACGAAGTCCACGCCGATCTCGTGCAGGCAGTGTCGCGTGGCGTCGTGCTCGACGAACTCGGCCACGGTGCGAATGCCCATCACGTGGCCGACGTGGTTGATGGCCTCGACCATCGCGCGATCGATGGGATCGCGCAGCATGTCCTTCACGAAGGATCCGTCGATTTTCAGGAAGTCCACCGGCAACTGCTTCAGGTAGGCGAAGGAGGACATGCCGGTACCGAAGTCGTCCAGCGCGAAGCAAAAGCCCAGCGCGCGCAGGCGTTCGATGAACCGCAGCGCCTTCTGGAATTGCGAGATCACCGCGGTCTCGGTGATCTCGAAACACACTCGCGACGGCTCCACGCCCCGACGCTCGCACTGGTCGAGCACGAATTGCAGGAAGCGCTCGTCGCTCAGGCTGGCCGCCGAAAGATTGATCGCGCACAGCGCCGGCCCCGCGGCGCCGGCCGCTGCCAACTGTTCGAAGGCGCTGCCGACCACCCAGCGGTCGATCGCGGTGCTCATGCTGAAGCGCTCGGCGGCCGGCAGGAAGGCCATCGGGGACACCAGCCGGCCATCGGCGTCGAGCATGCGCAGCAGCAGCTCCATGTGACGCGGCGCTTCGGCTTGCGGTGCCGCCGGCGCGATGGGCTGCGCGTACAGCAGGAGCCGGTCGTGATCGAGCGCGTCCTGGATGCGTGCCACCCAATGCAGCATGCCCTCGCGTTGCGCGAGCTCCGCGTCGCCGGGACGGTGCACGTGCACGCGGTTGCGCCCGTGTTCCTTGGCCAGGCCGCAGGCGGCCTCCGCGCCGCTGAGCGCGCTCGAGGCCTGGCCCCACGATGCGTCGAGTTCGACCACGCCGATGCTGGCGGCCACCGGGAAGCTGCGCCCGCCGTGGTCGAAGCGCAGTTCGCACATGGCCTGGCGCAGCAGCTCGGCCAGGCGCATGGCATCGGCGGCGCCGCAACCGCACAGCAGCACGCCGAATTCGTCCCCCCCGAGGCGCGCCACCGAATCGCCGCCGCGCAAGACTCCCTCGAGCACCTGGGCGACCTGGCGCAACAGCTCGTCGCCGGCGGCGTGCCCACAACTCTGGTTGACCACGCGGAACTGGTCGAGGTCGACGAACAGCAGCGCGTCGCGGGAGTCGGCCTCGGCCTGCCGCGCCCCGCTCAGGCATTGGGCCACGCGCTGCTCGAACTCGAGGCGGTTGAGCAGTCCGGTGACATCGTCGTGCGCCTGCTGGTAGCGCAGACGCTGCGCGGCCTCGCGCTCCTGCCCGACGTCGCGCAGCACCAGCACCGCGCCGCTGCCCTCTCCTGGAGGCAGTGGCACCGCGCTGGCTTCCACCGCCAGTTCGCGCTCGTCGCGCCCCAGCAGCACCGCCCCCGCGGTCAACGGCGCCACGCGCCGCTCACCCAGCGCGACGTGGACCGGATGGGGCAGGTTGCGCCGACTTTCGGGCTCGACGAAACGCGTGAGGGCCTCGACCGGAAAGCCCTGTGCCGCATCCGCGCTCTGGCCCAGCATGCGCTCCGCGGCCGGATTCAGATAGGAGACCGCGGCGTCCGCGTCGGTGGCGATCACCGAATCGTGCACCGCGCCCAGCGCGGTGCGCGCCTGCGCCAGCAGCGTTCCGGTTCGCGTCGCCGCGTTCGCCACGCGCAGGTTGATCCAGATACCCAGCAGACAGCATGGCACGGCCAGCAGGGCCGCCGCGCGCAGTGCCAGATGGGAAGCCGCCAGCCAGGCCGCGCCCAGCGCCAGCAGCAGACAGGCCGCATAGGGCCAGGAGTCCTTCAGCGCGAAGGCCGTCCTGGCCCGCGCCCTTCGTCGCGCACCCCCCACATCGCCTCCTGTCGATGCCTGAGGGCCGCGCCCTGACGACTCGTGCACCCGCGGGC
Source organism: Pseudomonadota bacterium (assembly GCA_021798675.1). The sequence continues at coordinate 2,431 of JAJZGE010000373.1, forward strand.
TCGCCCGCCTGGCCGCACCTGCCGGCAGCCCCGCTGCCCTGGCGCGATGCGCTGTAGGCCGGAAGCTTTGCGTCGCCGCCTTTCAGCGGGTTTGCCCTCAAGTGTGCAAATCGATTCCCGCCCGTACTCCGCGGGCGGACTCGCCATGCAACCGGGGCCGCAACCACAAAAAAACCCGTGAACACGGGCTTCTTCGCCATGCCAGCCGACCCCGGCCGCAAGCACGCGCAGCATAACTCGCCCCGGGCGACAGATCAACGCGCCGCCTGCGCGGCGCGCACGGGACGGGCGCGCGCCGCTCAGCCCGGCAGCAGCAGCTCGTCGAGGAATTCCAGCCAGTGCTGCACCGGCAGCGCGCTGCCCGCCTGCAACTGCTGGATGCAGCCGATATTGGCCGACAGCACGCGCTCGGGTTCCAGCTGCGCCAGGCTGCGCAGCTTGTTGTCGCGCAGTTGATGCGACAACTGTGGCTGCAGCAGCGAGTAGGTGCCCGCCGAGCCGCAGCACAGATGGCTGCCTTCGGGCAGCACCAGATCGAAACCCAGTTCGCGCATCAGTGCCTCGACGCGTCCGCCCAGGCGCTGCCCGTGCTGCAGCGTGCACGGCGGGTGCCAGGCCAGGCGGGCGCGGCCCCGTTCGCCCAGGCAGCGCGCCAGCTCGGCACGCTCGCCGGCCAGGAATTCCACCGGATCGCGCGCCAGCTCGGCGATGCGCGCCGCCTTGTCGGCGTAGGCGCGATCGGAGCCGAGCTCGCGCCCATAGTCCTTGACCATCACGCCGCAGCCGGAAGCGTTGACCACGATGGCCTCGATGCGCCCTTCGGCCACCAGCGGCCACCAGGCGTCGACGTTGCGCCGCATGTCGTCCAGCGCACCCGCGTGATCCCCGTTGTGCTGGCGGATCGCGCCGCAGCAGCCTCCACCCTGGGCGCGCAGCGCCTGCACGCCCACCGCGTCGAGCACCCGAGCGGTCGCCGCATCGATGTTCGGAGCCATCGCCGGCTGCACGCAGCCGGCCGGCATCAGCACCTTGCGCGCATGCTCGCGCACCGGCCATTGCCCGGCCGGGCGCGGCTCGGTCAGCTTGTCGCGCAGGCCTTGCGGCGCCAGCGCGCGCAACGCACGGCCTGCGCGCAGCGCCGGG
>JAJZGE010000374.1 GCA_021798675.1 Pseudomonadota bacterium
GACGGATGGCGCGCGCTGGGACGCATTTTCGCGCCGGGCGGCCTGGCACTTTTCGCAGTGGTGGGGTTCCTGTGGTACCTGGTCGTGATCGTCCGCACGCCGGGGCTGCTGCACTACTTCCTGTATTTCGAAGTCTACGAGCGCATCCTGACGCCCACGCAGAACCGCAACCCGCAGTGGTACGGCTGGCTGGTTGCCTATGGGCCGGTGTTTGCCTTCACCACGCTGCCGTGGTCGCTGGCCATGTTTCGCGGGATCGGCGAGGCGCTCTCCCTTGCCAGCTGGCGGCGCTGGTGGCGCGAGGCATCGACGCCGCTGTTGCTGCTGCTGTGGTTTGTGCTGCCGCTGATCATTTTCTGCGTCTCGCGCTCGCGGCTTCCGGTGTACGCGTTGCCGCTGTTCCTGCCGCTGTCGCTGATGCTGGCGCTGGGCCTGCGCCAGCGCATCGATCTCACACGTACGCACCAGCGGATTCTGCTGGGAGTGTGGATCGTCGCATTGATCGCGCTGAAGGGCGTGGCGAGCATCTATCTGAAATCTGCTTCGGACAACCGGCTGCAGGCGCAGCAGCTCGATGCCATCACCGCGGGATCGGACTATGCCGCGCTGGCCTTCGTGGACAAGACCTCGGCCGACGTGGGCATCGAGGAACACACGCCGTGGGGCATGCGCCTGTACATCAACAAGCCGTTCTATGGCATCGCCTGGGGCAAGCCCGGCAGCAGCGGTCAGGTGTGCGCCCTGCTGCGCGATCACGCGAGCGTGCTCTACGTGGTTGACGCGGGCATCGCGCCGGAGGCGTTCCGCGCGGCCGTGCAGGCGTGCCAGCCCCACGCCATCAGCACCATCGGCAGCTGGCGCCATCAGCCGCTGGAGCTGGTCCGGCGCTGACGCCGTCGGCGCCGCGGCAGCGCCCGGCCGCGTCAGGACATCTGCACATTTCGCTCGCACTGGTTATGCTTTGCAGGTTGTTCGATGCCCTGCGGCAACGGGTTCCGCGACGCGGCAACCCGCTGCGTCGGGCACTGGCCGGGGTGCGGCTGCGGGCGCGCCATGCTTCCGCTGCGTCATGGATGGCGACCGACATTCACCGCCATCACCGCGTGGCTTCCATCGCGTTTCTCCCATAGGCATCTCGATCCATGTGCGGAATTTGCGGAGCCCTGGCGCTGAGCGGGCCTGCCGACAGTCAGACACTCGCCGCGAAAGCCTCGCGCATGCTGGCCGCGATGACCCATCGCGGCCCCGATGGCGGCGCGGTGCTGGACTGCGGCCGGGCTGCCATGGCCGCCAGCCGTCTGGCCATCCGCAGCATGGACGATGACCGGCCGCCGCTGCTGCAGGGCGCCGATGGCATCGTGGTGGTATGCAACGGCGAAATCGACAATCACCGCGAGCTGCGCGCGTGGCTGGAGCAGCGCGGTCACTGCCTGGATCGCAGTACCGACGTGGCGGTGATCGCGCCGCTGTATCAGGAGCTCGGCCTGGCGTTCGTCGAGCGCCTGCAGGGCGTCTTTGCGCTGGCGATCTGGGATCCGCGCCAGCAGCTGCTGATGCTCGCCCGCGACCGCGTCGGCGAGCGCCATCTGCACTATGCCCTGGCGGACGGCGTGGTCTGCTTCGCCTCCGAGCTGAGCGCCCTGAAGGCCGGGCAGGACAGTCCTGCACCGATTGACCAGGCCGCCGTTGCCGCCTATCTCGCCAACGGCTTCTGCCCCGCGCCGCAGAGCCCGTTTTGCGGACACCACAAGGTGCAGCCGGGCGAAATCGTGCTCATCGACAACCGCGGCATCCGGCGCCAGCGCTATTGGCGCAGCCCGATCGGCAGCGCGCCGCGGGGCAGCGACTCCACCGCCGCCTTCGACCGCATTTTCCGCAGCGCGGTGCACCGCCAGAGCGATGCCGATGTCGACTACGGCGTGCTGCTGAGCGGCGGCGTCGATTCCGCCCTGCTCACCGCGGTGGCGCGCAGCGTGCGCCCGGACAAGCATCCCACCGCGTACAGCATCCGCTTCAACGAGGCCTCCTTCGACGAAGGGCAGCAGGCTGCCGGTATCGCGCAGCGGCTCGGCTGCCGGTTTGTGCCGGTCACGGTCACTGCGCAGGATGTGCCGGCGACGCTGAAGGATCTGATCGAGACCACCGGCGAGCTGATTGCCGATCCTGCCTGGGTGCCGCTGGCGCTGGTCGCCAAACGCGCATCGCAGGACGTGCGCATGGCGCTTGCCGGCGAGGGTGCGGACGAGCTGTTCGGCGGCTATCCCACCTATCTGGGCGCGCGCTTTGCGGGCTATTACGCCGCGTTGCCCGCCCCGGTGCGCAACCGCCTCGCGCGGCTGGTGGAGCGGCTGCCGGTGAGCGACAAGAAGGTGGCGATCTCGTTCCTGCTGAAGCGCTTCGTGCAGGGGCAGGAGCTGGATGGACTGGCCCGGCACATGCTGTGGACCGCCAGCGTGCGGCCCGACGTGCTGCGCCGGCTCGGCATCGAGCCGCCGGCGGCCCGCTCGCGGCGCGGCACGATGGAACTGCTGGACGAAGTGCAGCTGCACGACTTCGAGCAATCGCTGCCGGAGGCGCTGATGGCCAAGGCCGACCGCGGCGGCATGCGCCACGCGCTGGAGATCCGGGCGCCGTTCCTGGATCAGGCGGTGATCGATTTCGCCGCCGGCCTGCCGGTGCAGGCCCGCGTTCACGGCCTGCGCACCAAGGCTTTCCTGAAGCGCTACGCCCTGCAGTATCTGCCCCGGTCGGTGGTCTATCGGCGCAAGCGGGGCCTGTCCGTACCGCTCGCCAGCTGGCTGCGCGAACCGCTGCTCGACTGGGCGGCAGCGCGGCTGTCCAGCGCCGCGCTGGCCGAGGCGGGCATCGACCAGCGCGCCGCGATGGCGCTGCTGGACGAACACCGCGCCAGGAGCAGCGATCATTCGCGCGCGCTGTGGACGCTGATCGTGCTGAGCGAATGGCTGGAATGGGCGCAGCGTCCGCAGCACGTCGAGCCCGCGCAGTGCGCGCAACCGGCGGCGCTCGCCCTGAGCGTCTGATCGAGGCGCGGGTTGTCACGCTGCCGGAAGCGGGCCAGGTGCGCGGCGGTTACTTGCCCCGGGCCAGCTCACGCCGCTCGCGCAGGCGCCACTGCAGGTTGCGCAGATAGACCAGGAAGCCGCCCGCCTGGCCCACGATGAAGACCGGGTCGCGCTTGTAGATCGCGTAGGCCAGCAGGATGGCCCCGCCGAGCAGGCTGGCGTACCAGAACATCAGCGGAACCTCGCTGCGCTTCTTGTACTCGCTGTACAGCCACTGCAGCACAAAGCGTCCGACGAAGATCACCTGGCCGACCAGGCCCAGCACCAGCCAGATGGCATTTGATGTCATGCGTTGGGTATTCCGGGTGAGGCGGTGGGGCTGGTGGCAAGGATGATCGTGCGCATTCAGGCGTGCCGGCGGAAATACAGCCACGCCGCCAGCGCCAGGATCAGCGCCGGCAGCAGGTTGGCCAGCAGCGGCGGGGTGCCGTAGACGATGCCCAGGTTCACCATCACCCGCTGCAGAAAGTACCAGCCGACCGCC
>JAJZGE010000375.1 GCA_021798675.1 Pseudomonadota bacterium
TGGAGAACATGCAGCAGTTCCTGCGCGACTTCCACGGCGCGCGCACCATCAAGCTGGAGCAGAACTACCGCTCCACCGCCACCATCCTCAAGGCCGCCAACAGCGTGATCGCGCGCAACGGCGGCCGCCTCGGCAAGGAACTGTGGACCGCCGGCGGCGAGGGCGAGCGCATCGCGCTGTACGCCGCCTACAACGAGCAGGACGAGGCGCGCTTCGTGATCGAGCGCATCCGCGAATACGTCGCCGAACACGGCAACGCGCGTGATTGCGCCATCCTCTACCGCTCCAACGCACAGTCGCGCAACTTCGAGGAACAGCTCACCCAACGCAATATTCCCTACCGGGTCTACGGCGGCCAGCGCTTCTTCGAGCGCGCCGAGATCAAGGACGCGCTGGCCTACCTTCGCCTCACCGCCAACCGCCACGACGACGCCTCGTTCGAGCGCGCGGTGAACACGCCGCCACGCGGCATCGGCGATCGCACGCTGGACGTGCTGCGTCGGCGTGCCCGCCATGACAGCAGCTCGCTGTGGGATGCCGCGCTGGCCGAACTGGCCGGCAGCGAACTCGCCGGCCGCGCCAAGAATGCGGTGAAGGGCTTCCTCGCGCTGATCGAGGGGATGGCCCGCACCTTCAAGCCCGAGGCCGCTGGCGAGGATGGCGACAGCGGGTTGCCGCTCGCCGAACAGATCGACCACGTGCTCGGCCATGCTGGCCTGCGCGACCACTACGAGAAGGACAGCCGTGGCAACGGCGAGGCACGCATCGAAAACCTCGACGAGCTGGTCAACGTGGCCAGCCGCTTCGAACGGACGCAGGAGGACATCGATGCCGGCCTGGACGAGCTGTCCGCCTTCCTCTCGCATGCCGCGCTGGAAGCCGGCGAAGGCCAGGGCGAGGCTTGGGACGACTGCGTGCAGCTGATGACGCTGCATTCGGCCAAGGGCCTGGAGTTCCCGCTGGTGTTCCTGGTGGGGCTGGAGGAAGGCCTGTTCCCCAGCCAGCGCTCCACCGAGGACGAGGGCCGGCTGGAAGAGGAACGCCGCCTCGCCTACGTGGGCATCACCCGCGCCCGCGAACGCCTGGTGATCACCTACGCCGAATCGCGCCGCATGCACGGCACCGAGATGCTGGCGCGGCCTTCGCGCTTCCTCGCCGAAATCCCCGCCGCACTGGTCGACGAGGTACGCCCGCGCGTGCAGGTCAGCCGGCCGCTGTACGGCGGTGCCGGCCGCCACGCCGACAGCGCCTCCTTGCAGGAAGACCTGCCGGTACGACTCGGCCAGCGCGTCAGCCACCCCAGCTTCGGCGAGGGCGTGGTGGTCAGCGCCGAAGGCAGCGGCGCGCACACGCGCTTGCAGGTGAACTTCGCGGACGCCGGCAGCAAGTGGCTGGTGGCGGCCTACGCCAACCTCACGGCGCTTTAGTTTCGGGCAGCGCCGGGGTGCATCCTCCGGGTTGTCGCCAAGCCCGGTGCCATCGACCCCGTCGCGCTGGCCGGATGCGCCCGTCGCGAGGTGGCACGGCCGGGCCCGGAACCAAAGCCCGGTGCCGGCTTTCCCCGGAAATCCGCTCCCCCGACTGCCCCTTGCCAAGGCGCCGGATTGCGGGGAGGATGCAGAGAATCGCGCCCTCATGCGCTCTGGCTGTAAATGGCATTGCATGGATGTCGTGATCGTCGACGACCAACCTTCGGCACGCACGATGCTGCGGCATATCGTGCAGGGCATCGGGCCCCAGCTCGTCGTGCACGATTTCGGCGCCCCGCAGGCGGCGCTGGACTGGTGCGAGAGCAACCGGCCCGACCTGCTGCTGTTGGACTACCGCATGCCGGAGATGGATGGGCTGGAATTGGCCATCGCGTTCCGCAAGCCGCTGCGGAACCGGGACGTGCCCATCGTGCTGGTCACGGTGGTGGGCGACGAGCCGGTGCGGCAGGCCGCCCTGGATGCCGGGGTGATCGATTTCCTGGTCAAGCCGGTCCACCCGCGCGAGCTGCGCGCACGCTGCCGCAATCTGCTGCAGCTGCGCCAGCAGTCGGAGTCGATCAAGCAACGTTCGCTGTCGCTGGAACAGCGCCTGCTGGCCAGCATGCACGAAGTCGAGGAACGCGAACGGGAGACGCTGTCGCGGCTGGCGCGCGCGATCGAACTCCGCGATACCGGCACCAGCGCCTACCTCGAGCGCATGGCGCACATCGCCGGACTGATCGCGGAAGGCCTGGGGCTGCCGGAGGAACAGGCGCGCACGATCGAACTGGCCGCACCGCTGCACGACATCGGCAAGATCGCCATTCCCGACGCAATCCTGATGAAGCCGGGGCCGTTGAGTGCGGAAGAACGCCAGCACATGCAGCGGCATCCCCGCATCGGCTACCAGCTGTTGCAGGACAGCCAGAACCGCTTCATCCGGACCGGCGCGCAGATCGCGCTGCGCCACCACGAACACTGGAACGGCAAGGGCTACCCCGACGGACTGGCCGGCGAGGAGATCCCGATCGAGGCACGGGTGACCACCGTGGCCGACGTGCTGGACGCGCTGCTGTCGCCGCGTCCGTACAAGGTCGCCTGGGACATCGAGCGCGCGCTGGAATTCATCGGTGCGCAAAGCGGTGCAATGTTGGATCCGGCCTGCGTGCAGGCCCTGATGGACAACCTGCCGCGGCTGCGCGGCATCTGCGAGCGCTATTCCCGTGTTTCGCTCGATCGCGACTGGCGCTGACCAAACGCACCCGGCACTGGCCTGGGTGCGCCAGCGGCTGCATGGCCGCCCGGACAGCGAGCACGCGCAAGTGTTCGTGCGCATCGTCATCACCTTGCTGTTCTCGGTCTATCTCGGCTGGAAGGTCGATTGGGGCAACAACAGCCCGGCATTGTTCTCGACCTGGCTGATCCTGCTCGGCGAATTGGCGCTGTCGATCGGCCTGCTGGCCGCCATCCTCGTGGCTCCGCAAGCGTCGCGGGTGCGGCGCTGGCTGGGCATGCTGGCCGACTACGCGGCGATCGGCGGGGTGATGCTGCTGCAGGGCGAACCGGCGTCCCCCCTGTACGCCGCCTACCTGTGGGTCACGATCGGCAACGGCATGCGCTACGGGCCGCGCTACCTGTACGCCTCCACGGTGCTGGCCGCGCTGTCGTTTGCGGCGATGATGACGTCCACCCCGTACTGGCTGCAGAACCGCTACCTGTCCTGGGGCCTGCTGCTGGGCCTGGTCGCGGTACCGCTGTACTTCGCCTCCCTGCTCAAGGCGCTGACCGCCGCCATCGAGGAAGCCCGCCGGGCCAACCTGGCCAAGAGCCGCTTCCTCGCCAACATGAGCCACGAGTTCCGCACGCCGCTGAACGGGCTGTCGGGCATGTCGGAGCTGCTGGCGAGCACCCGGCTGGACGCGGAACAGCGCGGCTACCTGGAAACCATCCAGGCCGCCAGCCGCTCGTTGCTGGCGCTGGTGGAGGATGTGCTGGACATCTCGGCGATCGAGGCCGGCAAGCTGCGACTGAAGCAGGAAACCTTCAACCTGAATGCCCTGCTGGAGCAGATCAACCTGATGCTGCGCCCCGAGGC
>JAJZGE010000376.1 GCA_021798675.1 Pseudomonadota bacterium
CGTGCTGGGCACCGACGGTTTCGGCCGTTCGGACACGCGCGCGCACCTGCGCGGCTTCTTCGAAGTGGATCGCTACTGGATCGCCCACGCCGCGCTGGCGGCGCTGGCCAGGGACGGCAAGGTCAACCCCAAGGACGTCAGCCGGGCGATCAAGACATACAAGCTCGACCCGGACAAGCCGAACCCGCAGACGGTCTGAGCGCAGCCCGCTCAAGCCCGTTCGACGCCCAGCAAAAACCCGCCGTCGGCGGGTTTTTGCTGGGCTGGCAGCGCGACGGATGGCATCGTGCAGGGTTGATCGAAGCGCGACGCAGCGCGTCGCGCTTCGGCCTACTCGTCGTCGCTGCTGCGGAAGGCACGGCGCAGCAGCAGGAACGCGCCGATGGTGCCGGCCACGATTGCCACGGTGGCCGCCGGATGGCGGTTGACCTGCCGGCGCAGCCGCCGGTAGTGGTAGTTCGCCTCGTCGGCGAAATCCTCGGCCGCGTTCGACAGCCGCTGGCTGTAATGGTTGCCGCGCTTGCCGAAGCGCTCGCCGAGCTGGCGGCCGCGCTCGTACAGGCTCTGCGCGCTGCTGGCGGCGCCGTCGGCCACCTGCCGCACGCGCTCGCCGGCCCGCTCACCGGCATCGTGGATCTGGCGTTCGATATCACGGTTACGCATGGGATTTCTCCTGGAGTTTCGAAGCGAAAGATTGCCAGCCGGATCGTGAGTGCCGCGTGGATAACGGTGGCGGCCGCGGGCGCGCGTTCAGGCCGGGTCAGCCGCCGAGATGGTAGTCGCCGCCGCGTTCCAGCGCGCGCTGGTATGCCGGCCGCGCGTGGATGCGCTGCAGCCAGGCCGACAACTTCGGATAGCGCGCATCCAGCCCGCCGCCCGCGGCAAACGCCTCCAGCGGAAAGCTCAGCTGGATGTCCGCCACGCTCAGCTGCTCGCCGACGAACCAGCCGCTGGCGCCCACTTCGCCTTCCAGATAATCCAGCTGCAGCTGCAGCTGCGGATCGACGAAGCCGTGCAGCACCTTGTGCGCGATGCCGCGTGCGATCGGCTTGACGAAGAACGGCGCCGGCGCGGCCTCGATCCGGCGGAAGATCAGCTTCAGCAGCAGCGGCGGCATCGCCGAACCCTCGGCGTAATGCAGCCAGTAGCTGCAGCGCAGCCGCGCCGGCGTGCCCGGGGCGGGCATCAGCCCGCCGGCGCCGTAGCGGTCGGCCAGGTATTCCACGATTGCGCCGGACTCGGCCAGCGTGAGTCCGTCGTCGGTGATCACCGGCGACTTGCCGAGCGGGTGGATCGCGCGCAGCTCCGGTGGCGCCAGCATGGTTTTCGCATCGCGTTGGTAGCGCTTCAGCTCATACGGTACGCCGAGCTCCTCCAGCAGCCAGAGGATGCGCTGCGAGCGCGAGTTGTTGAGATGGTGGACGACAATCATCGGGTGTTCCGAAGGCTGGGGCGGGCAGACTGGCAACGCACGCTAGAAAATCTCGCCGACGCAGCAGCGCAGGCTGCCGCCGGCCTTCTCGATCTCGCTCAGATCCACCGCGCCGAGCGCAAAACCATACTCGGCCAGCGCGGCGCGCTGCGCGTCGGTGAGCGCGGCGGCAGCGGCGGCGCTCATCCACACGCGCTGATCGGACAGCGTGATCGCATTGCCGGCGAACGCCTGCTTCTGCGCCGGCGTGAGCCAGATCACGCGCTCGTCGCAGGCGCGCGCGATCGCCTGCGGCACCGCCGGATCGGCGAAGCCGTCGGCGGCGATGATCGCGGCGCGCCCGGCCAGCAGCGCCAGCACCACGTTGGTGTGGTATTCGCCGGCGGCCAGCTCGAAGCACAGCGTCAGCCGCAGCCCGAACGCCTGGTGCATCGCCTGCGCACCGGCCAGGTCGCAGCGTTCGCCGAGGCCGCAATAACCGACCCCGCGGCGATGGTCGATGACCAGCGAACCGGTCAGCTCGGCGACCAGGTCGCGGCAGCCGGACAGGTCGATCTCGTCGTAGCCCAGCAGCTCGCCGAAGAAGCCGCGGATGTCGCTACGCTCGGCTTCGCGCTGGCGCACGGCATGGCGCATGCGCCCGACGATCAGCCGCCCTGCCGCGGTGGCGAACACGTTGTTCGGGAACACCGCGTCGGGCGTCGCCGGGTCGCCGGCAAAGGTGAGCACCGGGCAGTCCGCGCGCAGCGCCTGCGCCAGCGCGGCGTGCTGCGCCAGCGCGCGCAGCGGATCGACGGTGCGGCTCAGGTCCATGTAGCGATTGTCCTGCGCCGATTCGGCCGCCAGCGTGAGCCCGGTGGGCGCCACCAGGAACGCGGCGCGCGCGGTGGCAGCCGCTTCCGGCTGCGGCGCCAGCGCCGCATGCGCCTGCAGGAATTCGGTGACTGAGCGGGTGATCACGTGGCGGCTCCGGGGTCGACAGGCCGCTACAGCATATCCGCCGCCGGCGCGTCTGCCACGGCGGTTTCCAGCTGCAGCCGCTGGCGCCGGCGCAGGCCCGGGAACATCACCATCCACAGTCCCACTACCAGCAGCGTGCCGATGCCGCCGAACACGGTCGCGTTCACTGCGCCCAGCCACGCGGCCAGCATGCCCGACTCGAATTCGCCAAGCTGGTTGGAGGTGTTGATGAAGATCGCGTTGACGGCACTGACCCGGCCGCGCATGTCGTCCGGTGTGTCCAGCTGCACCAGCGCGCCGCGAATCACCATGCTCACCATATCGAATGCGCCCAGCGCGAACAGCGCCAGCAGCGACAGCCACAGCGTGGTGGACAGCGCGAACACCAGCGTGGCCACGCCGAAACCGGCCACCGCGGCGAACATGATCGGCCCCACATGGCGCTGCAGGCTGTGCCGCGCCAGCCACAGCGACATCAGCAGCGCGCCTGCCGCCGGCGCCGCGCGCAGCAGGCCCAGCCCCCACGGTCCGGTGTGCAGGATGTCGCGCGCAAAAATCGGCAGCAGCGCGGTGGCGCCGCCGAGCAGCACGGCGAACAGATCCAGCGAGATCACCCCCAGCACGTCCTTGCGCGCACGGATGAAATGCACGCCGGCGAATACGGTTTTCAGGGTGGCCGGTTCGCGCCGCGGCGGCGGCCGCTCGTAGCGCAGCCGGGTCAGCAGCATCACCGAGGCGAAGTACAGCAGGGCGGCCACCGCGTACACCACGCCTGGGCCGGCCACGTAGAGCAGGCCGCCCAGCGCGGGGCCCATGATCATCGCCGCCTGCCCGGCCGCAGCGTTTACCGCCATCGCCCGCGGCAGCAGCGCCGCCGGCACCAGCGCCGGCAGCATCGACTGCAGCGCGGGCGACTCGAACGTCCTGGCCACGCCAAGCACGAACACCAGCAGCAGGATGCCGAGCTCGTGCACGCGATGGCTGAGGCTGAGGCCGGCCAGCAGCGCGATCGCGGCCCACGCGACGAGCTGGCCCAGCAGCGCGATGCGGCGGCGCTCGAACTGGTCGGCCACATGCCCGGCCGGCAGCGCCAGCAGCACCGAGGGCACGAACTGCACCAGGCCGATCAGGCCGAGGTCGAACGCGCGGCCGGTGATCGCGTAGATCT
>JAJZGE010000377.1 GCA_021798675.1 Pseudomonadota bacterium
GCGGCGCTGGTGCTGATCAGCGTGCTGGCCTCGGCGATCTATTTCGTGGGGCAGAAGCCGCTGTTCGCGCGCAGCAGCATGCTCGGCGTCACCGCGTTCACGTTTTTCGCCGGCACGCTCGGCGCACTGCCGTTCGGGCTGGCGCTGCCGCAGGCGCTGGCGGCGGCGCCGTGGTCACACGTGGCCGCGCTGCTGTGGCTGGGCATTGCGCCCACCTTCGTCGGCTATCTGGCATGGAACGTCGCCTTGCAACGCGTATCGGCCTCGCAGATTTCCAGCTTCATCTATTTCTCGCCGCCGATCGCGGTGCTGATCGGCTGGCTGTGGCTGGGCGAGCAGCCTGGCATGCTGACCCTGGTCGGCGGCGCGATCACCGTGCTCGGCGTGGTGCTGGCGAATACGCGCCGGCGCGCCGTGCCGGTGCCGGCCACCGGCGAACCGAACGTACCGATCACGGAGTGAGGTCACATGCTCGAGCTGCACATCGCCAACAAGAACTACTCGTCCTGGTCGCTGCGACCGTGGCTGCTGCTGACCGAACTGGGGCTGCCGTTCCGCGAGCAGATGCATCCGTTCGCACCGGGCAGCAACTGGGCGGCGTTCCGCGCGTTCTCGCCCAACGGCAAGGTGCCATGCTTGCACGACGACGACACGCGGGTGTGGGATTCACTGGCCATCGTGGAATACCTGGCCGAGCGTCATCCGGCCGTGTGGCCGTCCGATCCAGTGGCACGCACGTGGGCGCGCTGCGCCACGGCGGAGATGCATGCCGGGTTTCCCGCGCTGCGTCAGCAGTGCTCGATGAGCTGCGGCCTGCGCGTACGCCTGCACCAGCCGTCGCCCGCGCTCGCCGCCGACATCGCCCGCATCGACGAGTTGTGGAGCGAGGGGCTGCGCCGCTTCGGCGGCCCGTTCCTGGCCGGTGAGCGTTTCGGCGCAGTGGATGCGTTCTATGCGCCGGTGGTGTTTCGCGCGCAGACCTACGGGCTGGCGTTGGCCGAAGCGTCTGCCGCCTATGCGCAGCGCATGCTGGCGCGGCCCTCGATGCAGCGCTGGTACGCCGAGGCGCTGGCCGAGCCGTGGCGCGACCAGGGCCACGACGACGAGATCGCCGCGCTCGGCCAGATCAGCGTCGATCTGCGTACGGGCTAATCGAACCGGCACCCCAGGCGGCCGCGCGGATGGATCCATCCATGCAGATGCCCGGCACGCGGGCCGGCGATCAAAACTTGTAGGCCCGATGGATCGCCACGATGCCGCCGCTCAGGTTGCGCACATCGACGCGGCCGAAGCCGGCGCGTTCCATCATGCCCTTGAGGGTCTGCTGGTCGGGGTGCTTGCGGATCGACTCGGCCAGGTACTGGTAGCTGTCGGCGTCGCCGGCGAACAGCTGGCCAAGCTTCGGCAGGATCTTGAACGAGTGGAAGTCGTACAGCTTGCCGAAGGTTTCGTTCTGCACGCGCGAGAATTCCAGCACCAGCAGCCGGCCGCCGGGCTTGAGCACGCGGCAGATGTCGGCCAGCGCCTGGTCCTTGTCGGTGACATTGCGCAGGCCGAACGCCATCGTCACGGCGTCGAAGCTGTTGTCCGGGAACGGCAGCGCCTCGGCGTTGAGCTGCGCCCAGCGCAGGCCGCTGACCAGGCCGCGATCGGTCATGCGGTCACGACCGACCTCCAGCATGGCGGCGTTGATGTCGCCGACCACCACTTCGCCTTCGTCGCCGATGACCGGCCTGAGCAGCGCGGCGATGTCGCCGGTGCCGCCGGCCAGGTCCAGCACGCGGTCGCCGCGACGCACCCCGCTGACCGCCACGAAATGGCGCTTCCACAGTCGGTGGATGCCGAACGACATCAGGTCGTTCATCAGGTCGTAGCTGCGCGCGACCGAGGTGAAGACCTGGCCTACCAGCTTCTGCTTCTCGGCGACGGGAACATCGCGAAAGCCGAAGTGGGTGGTCGATTCCGGGGCGGGGCGGGGCTGCTCGTTCATGGACTGGATGTTACAGGATCGAGCGCCCATCACGGTTCACCAGGGCGGGCCGGACTCGTCCTGCAACGCCGTACCGGAACGCGTCTCAAAGCAGGGTTGGCTGACCATCCTGCTTGTAGATCACGCCGCCTTTCATCACGAAGCTGACGCGCTGCATCGCGGTGATGTCGTCCAGCGGGTTGCCGGGAACGGCGATCACGTCGGCCTGGCGGCCGGGCGCGATCTGCCCGAGCTGATCGGACCGGTGCAGCAGTTCGGCGGCGTGGGTGGTGGCGGCCTGCAGCACATACATCGGCGGCATGCCGGCGTCGACCATGTACTTGAACTCCTTCGCGTTCTGGCCGTGCGGGTAGACCGCCGCGTCGGTGCCGAAGGCGATCTTCACGCCGGCCCGGTACGCCCGGCCGGCGGTGGCCTGGATGATCGGGCCGACCAGCCGGGCCTTGGCCGCCACCTGCGGCGGGTAGTAACCGGGCTTGCCGGCCATCTCCTCGACGTACTTGCCGGCGATGATGGTGGGCACATACCAGGTGCCGTGCTGCTTCATCAGCTGCATGTCCTCGGCGTTCATGAAGGTGCCGTGCTCGATCGAGTCGACGCCGCCGAGCACCGCGCGCCGGATCGCCTCGGCGCCGTGCGCGTGCGCGGCCACGGTGAAGCCATAGTCGTGCGCGGCCGCGACGACAGCCTTGATCTCCTCGATCGTCATCTGCGGGTTGTCGGCGCTGGCGCTTTCGTCGAGCACGCCGCCGGAGGGCATGATCTTGATCAGGTCCACGCCGTCCTTGTAGTGCTGACGGACCGCCTTCCAGGCGTCCTGCGGACTGTTGATGATGCCGTCGGCCGGGCCGGGGTTGCCGGCCAGGTCCTGGCGGTAGCCGTCGGTGGGATCGGCATGGCCGCCGGTGCTGCCGATCGGCACGCCGGCGGTGAAGATGCGCGGCCCCGGCACGATGCCGGCGTTGATCGCGTTGCGCAGGGCGATCGAGTCATTGTGGTTGTCGCCCACGTTGCGCACCGCGGTGAAGCCGGCCAGCAGCGTGCGCTTCGCGTAGACGGTCGAGCGGATCGCGTAGTCGGCGGCGTTCCAGCGGAACTGGTCGGTGTAGGCGCTGGGGCTGGTCTGGTCGGTGAGGTGGGTGTGCGCGTCGATCAGGCCCGGCAGGCAGGTGGCGTCGGCCAGGTCGACGTAGCGATAGCGGCCGCCCGCGGCGGTAGCGGCGGCCTGGTACGGCCGGGTATCCACGCGGCCGGCATGCAGCTCGCGGATGCGGCCGCCGTCGACGATCAGTGTGGTCTCGCCGAGCAGCTTGCCGGCGGCCGGATCGAGCAGTCGCGCGCAGTGCAGCACGCTGACGTCGTGATTGACCGGCGCGTCGGCGGCCGGGGTCAGCGCCGGCAGCGCGAGCATGAGGCCAGCGACGGCGAGGGCGGCACGGATGCGTGCGGCGACGGGGGCAGGGCGACGGTTCATGGGGCGCTTCCGACGGGACGGGCATGCATCTTAGGCATGCGTGCCGGGCGCCGTCATCCTGCCATGCCGCAGGCCGGCTTGCCGTCAGCCTCG
>JAJZGE010000378.1 GCA_021798675.1 Pseudomonadota bacterium
GCTCACCGGGCTGGACGGCGACTACAACCCGGCGCGCATCGAGCGTTATCTCTCGCTGATCGAGGACTCCGGCGCACAGCCGGTGGTGCTGCTGAGCAAGACCGACCTGCATGCGGATGCCGAAGAGCGCATCGCCGAACTGCGCGCGCGGCTGGCGCCCGGCACGGCCATCCATGCGGTCAACGGCAAGGATCCGGCCAGCGCGGGCCAGCTTTCGCCCTACCTGCAGCCGGGCGACAGCGCGGTGCTGGTGGGCTCATCCGGCGCGGGCAAGTCCACGCTGACCAACACCCTGCTCGGCATCGACAGGATGGCCACCGGCGCGGTACGCCACCACGACAGCCGCGGCCGCCACACCACCACCCACCGTGCCCTGCTGCAGCTGCCTACCGGCGGTTGCCTGATCGACACGCCGGGCATGCGCGAGCTGAAACTCACCGGCGAGGAAAACCTCGATCTGTTCGGTGACATCGAGGAGCTGGCCGAAACCTGCCGCTTCGCCGACTGCGGCCACGGCAGCGAGCCCGGCTGCGCGGTTCAGGCCGCGCTGGACAGCGGCGAGCTGTCGCCCGACCGCTGGCGCAACTACCTCAAGCTGCGCGACGAGCGCGAGGAGCAGGCCAGCACGCTGGAGGCCAAGCTGCGCCGCCAGCGCGGCGGGCGGCCGATCGAGCGGCCGCACGCGCCGCGTGGACGGCGGGAGCGCGAGTGAAAGCGAGCTTGCCGACGCCGCGCAACAGTCGGAGCGCCATGGCGAGTCGCCGTGAAGATCGCTGGTTCGCACGGGTCTTCGCGCTCTGTGGCGTGCTCGCTGCCTGTGGCGCTTGGCGCGGGATATCGCGTCACGTTGGTTTGGGATTGGCGATTGCGCCGGCAGCGCTGATGCCGTCGGTTGCCGCGCTGTGGTCACGCCGTGCTGCGCGTCGGCGACCGGAATGAGTGGATCGCAATGAGTAAGCTGGCGACCTCCGACCTGCAACACGTCGCCGCCCTCGACCAGCGCCTGCTGGCCGCCGTGAAGGGTATCCGCATCCTGCCCACGGTGGCATGGCCGGCTTCGCTGGAGAACCGCCTGATCGCGGATTTCGCGGCGGGCCGCTTTGCCCTGCCCGACGTGCAGTACCAGCGGCCCGACCACGCCGTGGCGCGCGCGGAACTGGATGCGATCGAGGACGAGGCGCTGGCGCTGGGCGGGGCGCTGGGCGAATACCTTGCCCGTACCGCCGAATCCTGGCGCATCGCGGCGGAGATGCTGGAACTGGTGGGCACGGCGCAGGTCACCGAGCCCTCGATCCTGTTGTACGGTCGCCCGGGCGACACCATCCCCGGCAGCGCGCGCAGCAACCTCGACGCGGCGCGCTACTTCGTCGAGCTGTCGGACGAACTGGGCGCCGACCTGCATGCGGACGGTGCGCGCGAAGGCATCGGCGCCGATGCCTTGCGCGACGAGATGGCACACAAGCTCGACACCTTCTTCGGCGCGGGCCAGGTAAAGGTGGAGATCGACCCCGAGCTCACCGCCAAGGCCGCCGCGGGCGCCACGCGCATCCGCCTGCGCGGCGGCGCCAGCTTCAGCGACTACGACCGCCACCAACTGCTCGCGCACGAAGCACTGGTGCACACGCTCACCGCGCTGAACGGGCGCGCGCAGCCGGTGCTGGCCTCGCTGGCGCGTACCTCGCCGCGCGTCACCGCCACCCAGGAAGGCCTGGCGGTGTTCGCCGAGCTGATGTCCGGCGCCATCGACATCGCGCGCCTGAAGCGCATCAGCCTGCGCATCCTTGCCATCGAGATGGCGCTGGACGGCGCCGATTTCGTCGAGGTGTACCAGTTCTTCCATGCGCGCGGGCAGGGTGTGGCGGACAGCTTCCATTCGGCGCAGCGCGTGTTCCGCGGCGTGCCGCTGGCCGGTGGCGCGGCCTTTGCCAAGGACAACGTCTACCTCAGCGGCCTGCTCACCGTGCATACCTTCTTCCGCTGGGCGTTCCGCGAGCGGCGGCTGGAGCTGCTGCGCTGCCTGTTCGCCGGCAAGCTCACCCTGTCCGATGTGGTCGCCCTGCAGCCTTATTTCGACTCCGGCGTCATCACGCCGCCGCGCTGGCTGCCGCCATGGATGCAACAGGTACACGGGCTGGCCGGCAAGCTGGCGTTCTCCGTCTTCGTCAACGGCATACGCATGGGCAAGGTGGGCGCGGACGACCTGGCGCGCGGCGTGTAGCCGATGGCCCGGTGCTACCATGTCGCGGGCCATTTCGTGGCTCTCCAGACCCCACCAAAAGTCTCTCCATGACCCATTCCGAAGACCTGCGCCGCGCCGCGCTCGAATACCACCGCCATCCGCGCCCGGGCAAGATCAAGGTGAGCCCGACCACGCCGCTGCTGACCCAGCGCGACCTGTCGCTGGCCTATTCGCCGGGCGTGGCCTACGCGTGCGAGGCCATCGTCGAGGACGCCAACGCAGCCAGCGAGATGACCGCGCGCGGCAACCTCGTCGCCGTGATCACCAACGGCACCGCGGTGCTGGGCCTGGGCGACATCGGCCCGCTGGCCGGCAAGCCGGTGATGGAGGGCAAGGGCGTGCTGTTCCAGAAGTTCGCCGGTGTCGACGTGTTCGACATCGAGTTGAACGAGCGCGACCCGGACAAGCTGGTGGACATCATCGCCGCGATGGAACCCACCTTCGGCGGCATCAACCTCGAGGACATCAAGGCGCCGGAATGCTTCATCGTCGAGCGCAAGCTGCGCGAGCGGATGAAGATCCCGGTGTTCCACGACGACCAGCACGGTACCGCGATCATCGTGGGCGCCGCCATCGTCAACGCGCTGGAAGTGGTGGGCAAGAAGATCGAGGACGTGCGCATCGCCACCACCGGCGCCGGCGCCGCCGGCATCGCCTGCCTCGACATGCTGGTGGCACTCGGTGCGAAGCCCGAGCACATCCTCGCCTTCGACCGCGAGGGCGTGATCTACAAGGGCCGCGACCACCTGGATCCGGACAAGGCGCGCTATGCGCGCGACACCGACAAGCGCACGCTGGCGGAGATCGTCGACGGCGCCGACGTGTTCCTCGGCCTCTCCGCCGGCGGCATCCTCAAGCCGGCGATGGTGGCCACGATGGCCGAGCGGCCGGTGATCCTCGCACTCGCCAACCCCGATCCGGAGATCCTGCCGGAAGATGCCAAGAAGGTGCGGCCGGACTGCATCGTCGCCACCGGTCGTTCGGACTATCCGAACCAGGTCAACAACGCGCTGTGCTTTCCGTACATCTTCCGTGGCGCGCTGGACGTGGGTGCCACCAGCATCAACGAGGCGATGAAGACCGCTTGCGTGCGTGCGATCGCCGAGCTGGCGCGGATGGAAGCCTCGGACCTGGGCAGCGCCTACGGCGGCGAGGTGCCCTCGTTCGGCGCCGACTACCTGATCCCGCGCCCGTTCGATCCGCGCCTGCTGGTGATGCTGGCGCCCGCGGTGGCGCAGGCGGCGATGGACTCCGGCGTGGCCACGCGGCCGATCGCCGACATGGATGCGTACAAGGAAAAGCTCGGCCAGTTCATCT
>JAJZGE010000379.1 GCA_021798675.1 Pseudomonadota bacterium
CGGGTGGCGGCGCAGCTCTCCGACATCGGCAAGCGCCCCGGCCTGGTCCGCTCATTCTTCAGGCATCCAAGTGTTGCCTATATTTCTGACTGCTGAGTAACAAGGACAGCGCTCAATATGCCGCGAACGTCCTCGATTCGGAATTGGCGAATTGGGGCAGCGCGGCTGTGCTCGACAGCGAGCGGCAGTGGCTGCAGCCGCGCTTGCGCACTACGGGTAACCCGAAGCTCGATGAGTTCATGAACCGCAACCTGCTGTTCTCGTCGTTTTTCGCTTGGGGGAGAACCCTCGACACGGAGCAGTTCGTCGGTGTGACTTCGCGGTCGCCGCGCTACTACGTCGCGGCGGCCTACTGGGACCGCGACGCAATGCTGTGGAGCTTTCCGGCGCTGCTGGACACCGATGTCCAGCGTGCCCGCCGTGCGCTGAACTACGCGCTCGGTACCCAGCTGCGCAACGCCGGGACCCACAGCCGCTTCATCGATGGAACCGTGCTGGAGCCCGGTTACGAGCTCGACGAGAATGCGGCGCCCATCATCGCTCTGTTCGAGTATTGGCAGAAGACCCACAACAGCGCTTACGTGCGCCAGCATCAGGAAGCGCTCCAATCGTTGTTGAAGACGCTGGCTGCGCATCGAGGTTTGGCGGGTCTGTACTGGACGGAGCAGGACTCTCAGGATGAGTTCCGTCGATCAACCTACGAGACCTACGACAACGCACTCGTCTGGCGTGCGCTGCGAGATGCGGCAACGCTGTATCGCGCAATTGGCGATCCGGCAGTCGGGGAGCGGATCGACTCCCGTGCTGCGCAGCTGCGCGGGGCGATCATGCACCACCTCGTGGCTACGGGGGCGCCCGGCACGCAAGGATCGATCTTTGCGTTTGGGTGGAATGGCAAGCAGTACAAGTTCGACAATGTTCCACCCGGTTCGATCGTGGAGTTGCCGGCGTTAGGATTCATCGGCCAGAACGATCCAGTGTTTCGTAGAACCTACTGGTGGCTGCATTCGAAATTCTTCCAATACTCCAACATCGGCAAGCCGTATGGGCTGCCCGGAAGCTACCGGCTGCCGTATACGACCAGTTGGATGATTGCCGACGAGTTGCGGCTGCGGGCCGGACGGGCGCAAGCGTTGAAGATTCTGCTTGCGAGTCCCTGGGACGGAGGTATCGTCTCGGAGCAGATCGATCCCGAGACGGACGCAGCCATCCCCGGCGGCGGCGCCTTTGCGACGGCGGCAGGGTATGTCGCAGCGACGGTGTGTGACATCTATTGCCGGCCACGCGGCGCGGAACGGCAAGCTGCCGCTGCGTCCGCATCTGGTCGCATTCGCCGCGGGCATGACCATCAGAGGCTTTCCCGGTGAACCGCGGAACCTTCTTGCCGCTCATCTTGGCCTTGGCCTGCAACGCCGCAGTGCATGCCGCAGCCGAGGGAGCCCCCTGATAGACCTCGGCGGTGTCGAGGAAGGTACAGCCGAGTTCGATCGCTCGATGCAGTGTGGCGATCGATTCCGCCGCGTCCGCCGAACCATAGGGTTGGCTCATGCCCATGCAGCCCAGTCCGATGGCCGGAACGGCGAGGCCTTGGCTGCCGAGTTTTCTTGAGTGCAATGTCATGGCGATCTCCGACAAAGCGCCATGATATCCGCGGACGCAAAGGTCTCGGGCTACGCGCAATCCTGGCAGCGGCGCGCGTCAAGTGCGGCCGGATGGTGTACGACGCGGCTACCGCGAGATCCTTCGCTGCACTCGGCAACCGCAAGCAGCGGGGGGAGGCGCATCAGGCCATGGGCGGCGATCAGCCCGGCGCGGCCACACGCAGCGTTGCTGGCAGGCGCGTGATGCGCAACTCGTCACCGCTCCACGTCACCGGCTGGCCGTCGAGCGTGGTGGCGCCGGGCGCTGCGGCATACGGCCAGGTGAGCACCAGGCCGCCGGGCGGCATGGTGCTACCGGCAGGAATATGCAGATGTACGCTGCCATCGACTGCGCGCCAGTAGTGATAGCTCAGGCTGCCCCAGGGCGTGCGCAAGCCCTCGAGACGGATGCCGCCGTCATCCAGCCACTGCGGCGGCACGCCGGCGGCCAGCACCAGCGCGTGATCGCGGTGACGCTGGTAGGCCAGCATGTCCAGCGCGCTGCGCAGGAAGTCGCTGGCCACCCAGCCGTGCGGCATGTCGCCGATGAAGTGCGGCGCGTCCGCATCGCGCCACACCACTTCGGCCCACTGGTGCCAGGCGGCGGGGCGCTGTCCGGCGAAGAAGAATCGCAGCAGCGCGGGGATGCGCGCGCGCCAGCCCAGGCGCACGAAGGCATCGACGTTGCGCCACTCGTAGGGTGTGTAGGCGCGCCAGGGTGCGTGCCCGTCGCTGCGCGCCTCGAAATTGCGCCAGTAGCGAGCGAAGGTATCGCGCAGCAGATCCTGCGGCAGTGCGTGCTGCACCCCCACGGGCGACAGCGCGATGGTAGTGGAGGTGGGGTCGAAGTCGCCGAGGTCGGCACTGCCGGCGATGTAGTCGATATGGTGCCAGCGCGCGGCGTTGCGGATCGAGGCAAAGAAATCCTTCTGGAAGTCGTCGGCAGCGCGCGCGATGGCCTGCTGTTGCCGCGCATGGCCGAGCTGTCCGGCCAGCCAGGCGGCATCGCGGTAGCCCAGCAGCGACCAGAAGTCGTCCCAGTACGAGTGCATGGGCTTGGCCGAGTAGCCCTCGTGGCTGATCGAGCGCGGCATCAATCCGTAGAACAGCGTGCGCTCGCCGTGCCGGTAGGCCGGGGTCTTCTGCGTGGCGCGAAGCTGATTCATGTACGCCACGGCGCCTTGCACGTGCGGCCACAGTTGCCGCGCCAACGCCAGGTCGTGCGTGTAGCGCGTGTACTCGGCGATGGCAAAGATCAACTCACCCTGCGAGTCGTTTTCGGGCGTGGGGTCGGCGCCCTTCCAATCGACGCAGCAGGGCACCTTGCCGTTGCTGAACTGGTGCGGCGCGTACCACAACAGGTAGTCGCGTACGGCACGGTCCTCGCCCATGCGCAGCAGCGCCTCGCTCATCATGGCGCCGTCGCGGATCCAGCTGCGTGCGTAGCTGCGCGGACCGGGCTGCAGCGCGGCGCCGTCGCGGTCCAGCAGCACCTGCCACAGCGCGCTGTACAGCGTGTGCTGGAACACGTGCGCCGCCGGCGGCAACTGCACGCGCACGCGCGTCAGGCGCGCGCGCCAGGCGGCGGCGACCTGGTCCTCCTGGTCACGCAGCATGTGCGCAGCCACGCTGGCGTCCGCCACCGGCGCGGGCACAGCCCCCGTCCACGGGATGGCGATGCCCACCGTGGCTGCGCCGTGTGCAGGGACGAGGAGCGGATACAACAGCGCGCCCTGCGCAAGCCCGTCGGTCTGTCGCAGCGCCGCCCGCGGCTGCGGCGTCCGCGCCAGCAGCGCCGCGAGTGATTGCGTGGCCAGATCGCCGGCGACGAATCCCGCGGGCGCGCCCAGTGTCACCACGTGCTCGTCGTCCCCGAGGGTGACGACGCCGTCGGCATAGCGGATGCGGTG
>JAJZGE010000380.1 GCA_021798675.1 Pseudomonadota bacterium
GCCTTCGGTGAGCACGGTGTAGAAGGCGGTAATGGAACCCTTGCCTTCGGCGTCGTTGCCGGCGCGCTCCACCAGCGCCGGCATCATCGCGAATACCGATGGCGGGTAGCCCTTGGTGGCGGGCGGTTCGCCGATCGCCAGCGCGATCTCGCGCTGGGCCTGGGCGTAGCGGGTGAGCGAATCCATCAGCAGCAGCACGCGCTGGCCGCGGTCGCGGAACCATTCGGCGATCGCGGTCGCGTACTGCGCGCCGCGCAGGCGCTTCAGCGGCGGCGCGTCGGCGGGCGCGGCCACGATCACCGCGCGGCGGCGACCTTCCTCGCCCAGGGTGTGCTCGACGAATTCCTTCACCTCGCGGCCGCGCTCGCCGATCAGGCCTACCACCACCACGTCGGCGTTGGTGTAGCGGGTCATCATGCCGAGCAGGGTGGACTTGCCCACGCCGGAGCCGGCGAACAGGCCGATGCGCTGGCCGCGCCCCACGGTGAGCAAGGCGTTGATCGCGCGCACGCCCACGTCCAGCGGCGCGTCGATGGGCTTGCGCGCCATCGGGTTGATCGGTTCGTTCTTCAGCGCGGCATGCTCGTCGAGGTCGAGCGGACCGTAGCCATCCAGCGGCAGGCCGTCGGCACCGACCACACGGCCGAGCAGGTGGGCGCCCACCGGTAGGCCACCGCTGCGCGCGCAGGGGCGCACGCGCGCGTTCGGCAGCACGCCGTGCATGTCGCCCACCGGCATCAGCAGCAGGCGCTCGTCGGCGAAGCCGACCACCTCGGTTTCCAGTTCGCCGCCGGCAGCGGTATCGACCAGGCAGCGTGCGCCCAGCGCGGCCTCGCAGCCTTCGGCCTCCAGGGTCAGGCCAACCACGCGGCGCAGGCTGCCCTCCACGGTGAGCATGCGGGCGGCCTGCGCACGCCCAAGCTGACGCGCGATCTGGCGTTGCCAGTGCCCGCGGCGGATCGCCGGATCGGTGGCGGCCGTCATGCTTCGCCCCCGTGCGCCGGGTCGGCCTCGCCGAGCACGGCGTCGGCCAACGCAGCGAGACGGGATTCCACACGCGCGTCCAGCCGCGAGCGTTCGCTTTCCAGCACGCAGTCCCCGCGCGCGAGTGCAGAATCGGCCTGCAGGGTCCAGTGCTTTTCCGCTGCGCCAAGGCTTTGCAGCAAGGCGAGGTCCTGCGGGTGGAGCCGTACGCGCAGTTCACGCGTGGCTGCCGGCAGCGCGCCGGCCGCTTCGCGCACCGCATGGGCGACCAGCTCGGGCGACAGCTTCAGCTCGTGCGCGACCACGCGACCGGCCACCACCATCGCCAGCTGTGCGAGTTCCCGCAGCACTTGTTCATCCATCGCCTGCAACGGCCGCGCCGCCGCTTCGCACAGGGCATCGAACTGCGCCAGGCGCTGCAGCAGCTCC
Organism: Pseudomonadota bacterium; assembly: GCA_021798675.1. Next base: position 1,414 of record JAJZGE010000380.1, read on the forward strand.
TGCTGTGCCAGCGCCCGCCCTTCGGCCAACCCGGCGGCGCGACCCTCTTCGCGCGCCTGCTGTTCCAGCGCCTCGAGGTCGCGCACGGTCGGTTGCGGCGGCAGGTCGTTGGCGGCTTGCGACGCAGGCGCAGGCTCATCGCCGACGTTGGGCAACTCCCAGCGCTGGTAGCCCATGCCGGCATCGTGGATCGCAGCGGCCATCACACGTAATCATCCCCGCCGCCGCCGCCCAGGTTGATCTGGCCGGCGTCGGCCAGCTTGCGGGCAGCAGCCAGCACTTCCTTCTGCGCCGCGTCGACTTCGGAAAGGCGTACCGGGCCCTTCACTTCCAGGTCATCGCGCATCATGTCCGCGGCGCGCTTGGACATGTTGGAGAAGATCTTTTCGCGGATCGCCGGCTCGGCGCCCTTCAGCGCGGTGATCAGGATGCCCGACGGCACCTCGCGCAGCAGGGTCTGCATGCCACGGTCGTCGAGGTCGGCGAGATCTTCGAACACGAACATCAGGTCCTCGATGCGGCCGCCCAGCGCGTTGTCCTGGCTGCGGATCGCCGTCATCAACTCGGCTTCGCGGCTGCTGTCCATGGCATTGAGGATGTTGGCGGCCGCCTTCAGCCCGCCGACGTTCGCGGACTTGAGCTTCTTGGTGTTGCCGTTGAACTGGCGCTCCATGATCTCGTCCAGCTCGTTCAGCGCGTGGGGCTGCACGCCGTCCAGCGTAGCGATGCGCATCACCGCGTCGCTGCGCGTACGCGGCGGCAGGTAGCCGAGCACCTCGGCGGCCTGGTCCGGCTCCAGGTGCGCCAGCACTAGCGCGATGATCTGCGGATGCTCCTGGTTGATCATCTCGGCGATCGCGCGGCTTTCCATCCACTTCAGCGATTCCAGTCCCTTGCTGCTGCGGCCGAGCAGGATGCGGTCGATCAAGCCGCCAGCCTTGGTCTCGCCCAGCGCGTTGGTGAGGATCTTGCGGATGTACTCCTCGGTGCCCACGCCGAGCGAGGTCTGCATGCCCATGTCCTCGTCGAGCTTGTCGAGCACCTTCTCGACCTGCTCGCGCGACACGCTGGAAAGACCGGCCATTGCCGTACCGACCGACTGTACGTCGCGCGCGCTAAGGTGCTTGAGTACTTCGGCGGCGTCCTGCTCGCCCAGCGTCAGCAGCAGGATGGCGGCGCGCTGCGCGCCCGTGATGGTCGCATCGTGGCGGTTAGTTGCCATCTTCGTTCACCCAGTTGCGCACGACCTGCGCCACCTGCTTGGAGTTTTCCCCCACCATCCGGCGGGCCTGGTCCACGCGGTGTTCGTAGACCTGCGAAGGCGTGGTGTCGATGCGTGCCGCATGCGCCGGTTGCGCCGCATGCTGGCCGGGCTGGCGCGAGTGCGCCTCGTCGTCGCCCACGCGCACCGACACGCTCGGCACCGGCGTCGGCAAGGCAGCGGCCGCTTCCGGCGTGCCACGCATGAGGTTCTTGAGCAAGGGGCGCAGCAGGCCGAACGCCACCAGCAACGCGATCAGGATGCCCACCGACTGCTTGATGAGATCCAGCATGCCCGGACGCTCCCACAGCGGCACCGACAGCTCGGTATCCGGCGTGGCGCTGTGGTGGAACGGCTGGTTGATCACGCTGACGCTGTCGCCGCGCGTAGCGTCGAAGCCCACCGCGTTCTTCACCAGGTCGGTGAGGTGCTGCAGTTCCTGCGGAGTGAACGGCACCTCCTTCTGCCCGGCCTTCGCGCCGGCAGTGGCAGCGGTGGTTACCAGCTTGTCATCCACCAGCACGGCCACGGTGAGGCGATCGAGCCGACCCGCCGGGTCGCTGACATGGCTGATGGTGCGGTCCAGTTCGTAGTTGCGCGTCGCGCTGTTGGAGCTCTCGCTGCTGCTGCTCGACGAGGCCGTGCTGCTGCCAGGCGTGGCGGCCGTGCCGGCATTGGGCTTGGCGGCGGTGGGCTGGGTCACGGTCTTCGGCGGCTGGTTGCTGAGCGCGCCGGGGACGCCACCGGCGGTACCGCCACCGGTGCGCTGTTCACTGCTGACCTGCTCGCTGCGCAGGGCCGGCTTGTCCGGGTTGTAGGTCTCGGTGGCCTTTTCGGTCCGGCTGAAATTCAGGTCCACGTTGACCTGCGCA
>JAJZGE010000381.1 GCA_021798675.1 Pseudomonadota bacterium
GGCAGCGGCATTCCGCAGGTGATCGCCACCCTGCACATCGAGGACCAGGGCTTCCGCGCACGCATGCTGGCGCTGCCCATCGCGGCCTGCAAGATGTTGCTGACGCTGATCGCCCTGGCGGTCGGCGCCTCGATCGGTCGCGAGGGCCCGACCGTGCACGTGGGCGCGGGCCTGTTCTATTCGCTGGGCCGGCGCTTCGGTTTCGACGACCCCAAGGCTGCTTCACGCTTCATCCTGGCCGGCGGCGCGGCCGGCATCGCCGCCGCATTCAACACGCCGCTGGCCGGTGTGATCTTCGCCATCGAGGAACTGGCCGGCACCTTCGAGCACCGCTTCAGCGGCCTGCTGCTCACGGCGGTGTTCGTGGGCGGCGTGGTGTCGCTGGGCCTGATGGGCAACTACTCGTATTTCGGCCAGGTGCAGGCCAGCCTGCCGCTGGGGCATGCGTGGCTGGCCGTGCTGCTGTGCGGGGTGATCTGCGGACTGCTTGGCGGCCTGTTCGCGCGACTGGTCCTGCTCAGTCGCCACGGCCCACTGGCGATGATCGGGCGTTTGCGCACACGCTGGCCGGTGCTGTTCGCCGCGGGCTGCGGCCTTGCGCTGGCGCTGATCGGCATGGCGTCGCACGGCAACGTCTACGGCACCGGCTACGACCAGGCACGCGCCTTCGTGCAGGAGGCCGCGCAGGCGCCCGGCGAGGGTTTCGGCATCGCCAAGCTGATGGCGAACGTGGTGTCGTACTGGGCCGGCATACCGGGCGGCATCTTCTCGCCGGCACTGGCCGTGGGCGCCGGGCTTGGCCACAACATCGCATACTTCCTGCCGCACGCCCCGGCCGCCGCGGTGGTGCTGCTGGGCATGAGCGCCTACCTGTCCGGCGTCACCGGCGCGCCGCTCACCTCCGCGGTGATCGCGATGGAACTGACCGACAACCAGTCCATGGTGATACCGATCATGGCGGCCTGCCTGCTTGCCCGCGCGGCGGCATCGCTGTTCAGCCCCACACCGGTGTACAAGGACTTTGCCGAGCGCATGGTGCGCGATTTCGAGCGGCAACACGGGACCACCACCGGCAACCACGACGACGAACACGCCGGCGCATGAGCAGTTGGGACCAGCTGTTCGTCCATGCCAACCTGGCGAGCTTCGTCGGCGACGCCCCGTTCGGCCTGATCGAAGACGGCGCCTTGGCCTGTGCCGATGGCCGCATCGCATGGATCGGCCCGATGCGCGAGCTGCCGCCGGACGCGAGCGCCGCGCACGTGGAAGACCTGGGCGGCGCGCTGCTTACGCCGGGCCTGGTCGACTGCCACACCCACCTGGTGTTCGGCGGCAACCGCGCCCACGAATTCGACCTGCGCCTCAACGGCGCCAGCTACGAGGAGATCGCCCGCGCCGGCGGCGGCATCGTCTCCAGCGTGCGCGCCACCCGCGCGGCGGACGAGGAAGCGCTGTTCGCGCAGTCGCTGCCGCGCGCCCGCGCCCTGCTCAACGACGGCGTGACCACGCTGGAGATCAAATCCGGCTACGGGCTGGAGCTGGACGCCGAGCGCCGCATGCTGCGCGTGGCGCGGCGCATCGGCGCCGAGCTCGGCATCACGGTACGCACCAGCTTCCTCGGCCTGCACGCGCTGCCGCCCGAGTACCGGGAGCGCCGCGACGACTACGTGGCGCTGGTGTGCGACGGCATGCTGCCTGCACTGGCGGCCGAAGGCCTGGTCGATGCGGTGGACGCGTTCTGCGAAACGATCGCCTTCACGCCGGCCGAGACGCACCGGCTGTTCGAACGCGCGCGACAGCTTGGCCTGCCGGTGAAGCTGCACGCGGAACAACTCTCCGACCAGGGCGGCGCCGCGCTGGTGGCTAGCTTCGACGGCCTCTCCGCCGACCACCTGGAACACCTGGGCGACGCCGGCGTCGCCGCGATGGCGAAGGCCGGCACCGTGGCGGTGCTGCTGCCTGGCGCGTTCTACGCACTGCGCGAAACGCAGCTGCCGCCGCTGGCCGCGCTGCGCGAACACGGCGTGCCGGTTGCCATCGCCACCGACTGCAACCCCGGCACCTCGCCCCTGCTCTCGCTGCGACTGGCCGCCAACATGGCCTGTACGCTGTTTCGCCTCACGCCGGAGGAGGCGCTGCGCGGCGTCACCGCGAATGCAGCGTGTGCACTCGGCCTCGCCGACCGCGGCAGCCTGGCCGTGGGCCAGCGCGCCGACCTGGTAGCGTGGCATGCGAGGCAGCCCGCCGAACTCTGCTACTGGATGGGCGGCAACCTGGTGCGCCGGGTCTACCTGGCCGGGCGGTCAGCCGCGGCCTAGGCGCGCCAGCACGGCGTCGAAGAAAGCCGCCGGCAATTCGGCCCGCACCGGCACGCGCCACCAGTGCGGCTGCGCGAAACCACGGCACTTCACGGCGTCCTTGTCGGTCATCAGCACCGGCAGCCCGTCACCGAAGGCGAGTTCGGCGACAGCGAACGCATGGTGATCGGGAAACGCGTGCTCGACCACCTCGACGCCCGCCTCGCGCAGGCTGGCGAAGAAGCGCGCAGGGTTGCCGATGGCCGCCACCGCATGCGCGCGGCGGCTGGCGAAGGCCGACAGCGGTTGCCGATGCGCACCGTCCAGCGTGACGGCCTCGCCACCGACGAGCCGCATGGGATATTCGCCGGGCTGCGGCGTACCGCCGTTGCACACGCGCAAATCCACGCGCGCCAGTCGGCGCAGCGGTTCGCGCAGCGGACCAGCGGGCAGCAGATGGCCGTTGCCGAAACGGCGCGCGCCGTCGATCACGCAGATTTCCGTGTCGCGGGCGAGGCGTTAGTGCTGCAGGCCGTCGTCGGCGATCACTACGTCGCAGCCGTCGGCCACCAGCAATTGCGCCGCCGCGGGACGGTCGCGTCCCACGGCCACCGGTATGCCGCTGGCGCGGATCAGGCAAGGTTCGTCACCGACTTCGGAGGGCATGGGCGCATTGCCCAGCAACACGGGTTCGCGCTGCCTGCCGCCGTGGCCGCGGCTCACCACGCCGGGACGAAAGCCCCGCGCGCGCAACGCTTCCGCCAGGGCGATGGCGAGCGGCGTCTTGCCGGTGCCACCCGCGGTGAGGTTGCCGATCACCACGACCGGCACCGGCAGGTGCACGCTGTGCAACAGGCCGACGCGATACAGCCCGCGACGCAGCGCGATCAGTGCGCCGTACAGGCCGGCCAGCGGCCACGTCCACCAGGGGCTGCGGCGGTGGCCGTACCAAGCTGCCGCGAGTGCATCGGCAACCGCCATGGCGGGGTCAATCGCCGCCGAGCTGGGCGTCGTGGAACTGCATGCGATGCAGCGCGGCGTAATGGCCGCCCAGCGCCAGCAGTTCGGCATGGTTGCCGCGCTCCACGATGCGGCCCTGCTCCATCACCGCGATCTGGTCGGCGCCCTCGATGGTGGAGAGGCGGTGCGCGATCACCAGCGTGGTGCGGTTGCGCATCAGCTTCTGCAGCGCCTGCTGGATCAGGCGCTCGGACTCGGTGTCCAGTGCGCTGGTGGCCTCGT
>JAJZGE010000382.1:0-1427 GCA_021798675.1 Pseudomonadota bacterium
ACCGCCAACCGAATTCTGGTAGGTGACGTAGCCGATCTCGGTACCCTGCTTGATGATCGCCGGCTGCTGGTTGGCGGTGATCACGCGCGGGCTGGAGATGGTCTCGCTCTTGCCTTCGGTTTGCGCGGCGGAGAGTTCCAGATCGAGCAGGTAGTTGGAACCCAGGATGGCCAGACCGAAGCTGCCGGCCGGAGTGCTGGCCGGCAAATTGACATTGAGACCGCCGGGGAAGGTGATGGCCGGCGGCAACGTCGGCTGCGGCGCGGTGCCGCCGGTCTGCGCGGCGTACTGCTGGTTGAGGTTGTTCTGCGCGATCACCTGATTCTGCGCGTTGATGCTGTTGATCAGGGTGGTGGTATCACCGATGGTCGCGCCAGTGGATACCAGTTGCCCGCTGGGATTGGTGAAGAAGCCGCTGGCGCCGAACTTGGCGCCCAGTTCGCGCGTGAAGTTGTCGGTGGCGATGACGATGCGTGATTCGATCAGCACCTGCTTGACCGGCTTGTCGAGCTGCGCCACCAGCGCGCGGATCTGGCGGATCTTCTCGGGAATGTCGCTGACGATCAGCGTGTTGGTGCGGTCGTCATAGGTGACGCTGCCGCGCGAGGACAGGAATCCGCGGCTGACGTTACCGCCGGCACTGCCGCCGGCGGTGTTCTGCAGGCTCTTCTGCGTCAGCAATTGCGCGATGGTGGAGGCCTTGCCGTAGCTGATCGGAATGAAGTCGGTGACCAGCGGCGCGGCTTCCTCGGCGCGCAGGCGGGTTTCGGCCCGCGCCTGCTCGTAAGCGGCCAGTTCGGTCTGCGGCGCCACCCAGATGACGTTGCCGTCACGCTGCATGCCCAGGCTCTTGGCACGCATGATCACCGCCAGTGCTTGGTCCCAAGGTACGTTGACGAGACGCAGGGTGATGCTGCCGCCGACGCTGTCGGAGGCCACGATGTTGAGATTGGACACGTCGGCGATCAACTGCAGCGCCGAGCGCGTGGGAATGTCCTGGAAGTTGAAGGTGACGCGCGCGCCGGTGTATTTGGGCGCGCTCATGCCGCTGCCGATCACGCCGCCGGTCTGCTGCTGCTGCTTGGGCGCGATCTCGACGACGTATTTGTCGCCCGTCTGGTAAGCCGACGGCTCGAACGCGCCGCGCGCGGCGATCTCCATGCGCGCACCGTCGCCCTGCGGACGCGTGGTGACGCTGCTGACCGGCGTAGCGAAGTCGTTCACGTCCAGCCGCTGCGCCAGCTTGGGCGGCAGCGAGGCGTTGCCGAAGTCCACGGTCACGCCGCCGCTGGAGCGGTGCATGTCGACGTTGGCGCCGCTGCCGCTGAAGCGGATGATCACCTCTCCGGCGCCGTCCTTGCTGCGCTGGAAATCGATGCCGGCGATGGCCAGCGTGCTGGTGTTGGGCAATGCTTTGCTGGGGTTGC
>JAJZGE010000382.1:1437-3538 GCA_021798675.1 Pseudomonadota bacterium
GCTGCCGATGGCCACGATCAGCTTGTTGCCCTCGATACGGGTGGTGTAGTTGGCGGCTTCAAACAGGTCCACCACGATGCGCGTGCGCCCGCCCGCGGAGACGGCGGTGACACTGGAGGTGGCGCCGCTGCCGATGTCGAGCCGGCGCTTGGCCAGATCGAGCGCGGTGCCGTCCAGATCGACCGCGATGCGCGCCGGATCGGTCGTGGTGAAAACCTTGGGCTGCGGCGGAGTACCGTCGAAGGTGAGGGTGAGATCGACCTTGCCCCCGGGCAGAGCCTGATAGCTCATGTCCTTGAGGGTTGCGGCCATGGCCCCTGCCGGCACTGCCGCTAGCAGCAGCACGGCCAGCAGCACGGCCATGCGGTCGCGCCAGGCGCGGGCGTTCTTGCGATTGGCTTGCGTCGTCATGTACATCACCCCCCACAGGGTCCTCATTGCTCGCTCATCGCGATTTCGGCCTTGCGCTCCATCCAGCCGCCATTGCCGTTCGGTACCAGTTCGGTCAGGTCGACCTGATCCGGTGTCACCTTGGTGACGCGTCCGTCGCTCTGGCCCATGTAATTGCCCACCACCACGCGATGGATCACGCCGGTTGGATCCTTGATCAGCGCCTGTGCCCCGGCGCCCGTGCCGATGGTGCCTACCATCTTCAGCGCATCCAGCGGGAACATCTCCAGCGGCTGCTTGGGGCGGTTGGCATCGGGCCGCGGGCCGTTGGTATCGTAGCCGCCGGCCTCGAGCGGGCTGGGACTGAACGGATCGCGCAGGTTCTGGTCGTTGTAGGTGAAGCTTTCAAAGGTCTTGATTACCGGCAGCGGCGGTAACGGCGGACCTTTTTGGGCCTTCTCCTGCGCCACCCACTCGCGCAGGTCGGACATGCCGCGGGTACAGCCGCCCAGAGCCACGATCACGGTGCAGGCCAACAGCATCCGGGCAAGCAGCTTGCGCGTGTTCACTTGCCACCCCCCTTGCCGGCGCCGGCCCCGTTCTTGGAGTCTTCGTTGTCTTCGAGGTAACGATAGGTTCGCACCGTGCCCTCGAGTTGCAGCAGTCCGCTGGGCCCCTTGCTGCCGGCTGCTGCGGGCAGCGGCGTCAATGACACGTTGTGCATGGTGAGGATCACCACGCGCGGCAGCGAAGCCACCCCGCTGATGAAGGTGCCGAACTGGTTGTAGGTGCCGATCATCTTCAGCTTGATGGGCTTCTCGGCATAGAACTCCTTGACGGACTCCGGCTCGGGCTGGAATAGATCCGTCTGCAGCCCGGCGGAGAGCGCCGTCTGCGAGATGTCCACCAGCAGCTCCGGCATTTCGGTCTTGCTGGGCAACTGGCGCAGCATCTGGCGCAGCATGTCCTGCATCTCGCCAAGCTGCTTCTTCAGAGCCTCGAGGTTGACCGCGCGCGCCTGCTCCTTGACGAATTGCTGCTTGAGCTGGTCTTCCTGGGCAGCCAGCGAAGTCAGTTGATTCTGCTGGCCGCTGACCTTGAACCACCAGCCGAAGAACAGGATCACCACCAGCGCCAGCACGGTGAAGGTGGTTTTGACCGACTGCGGCCAGGCGCCGATGTTGTTGCGGTCGAGATTGCGGAAATCGTCGATAAAACTCACGGCTGCGCTCCCGGCTTGGCCATGCCCGCTGGGCTCGCCGCGGGCTTGGCGGACACGCTCGCAGCAGGCGCCGGCACGGCGGGCACGGGCATGGCGGCCAGGCTGCTCGCGCCAGCCGGCACCCCGCCGTTCTTGGGCATGCCCATCTTCACGGTCAGGCCGAAGGTATAGGGCATGCGGGAATCGCCGGCCCGCTTCTCGGTTTTCTTGAGGTCGGCCGCACCCAACCAGGGCGAGGCCTCGAGATTGCGCATGTAATCGGCGACCGCCGCGTTCGATTGCGCCAGACCGTCCAGCGTAAGCAGATCACCCTTCTGCGCCATCGAGGTCAGGCGGATCGAGTCGGGTGTGCGCTTCACCAGTTCGTCAAACAGATGCACCATCTGCGAGCGGTTGGCCTGCAGATCTTCGATGATCTTCTTGCGCGCCAACAGGCGGTCGCGCACCTTGTCGAGGTTTTTGATCTGTTCGTTTTCGGCCTTCAACTGC
>JAJZGE010000383.1 GCA_021798675.1 Pseudomonadota bacterium
GCATGCCGCGCTGGAGCGTGCCGCGCGCGCCGCGCGGGAATCCGGCATCCCGGCGCTGCGGGCGGAGGTCGACACCGCGGCCCTGGCGCTCACCGCGCCCGCGGCGCGGCTGATCGTGCAGGGCGCGCAGCGCCCGCTGCGACTGGGTGAAGTGGAAGCCCTGCTGGAGTCGCGCGCCGTCGTGGTCGATGCCTGCCGCCATGCCGTGCGCAGCGCAGATAGCGTGGTGACGCTGGCGACGCGGCCGGTGCTGTTCGCGCTGGCGCGGGCGCTGGCCGAAGCCTGGCCCGATGACGTGCCGCGCGACCAGCTCATCGCCCAGGCCTTCCGCACCAGGTATGCCGATGCCACGCACCGCGCGCGGCTGCGGGTCGAAATCGGCCGGATGCGCCAGGCCTTGCGCACCCTGCTCGACGTCAACGCCACACGGCGCGGCTTCGCCTTCGCGCCGCGTGAGCCGCAGCGCTCGCTGGTGGTGCTGGCGCCTCCCGTCGAGGAGCGGCACGCCGCGGTGCTCGCCCTGCTGGGCGACGGCGAGTCGTGGGCCAGCTCGGCGCTGGCGCTGGCCCTGGGCACAAGCCAGCGCAGCGTGCAGCGCGCCCTCGACGCCCTGGCTGGCGGCGACAAGGTGCAGGCCGTCGGCAGCGGCCGCGCGCGGCGCTGGATGACCCCGCCGACGCCGGGATTCGCGACCGTTTTGTTACTCCCCGCGCCGCTGCCGCAGGCCTAGGATGCGGCCATGAACACCTCAGCCGCCGAGATTCTGCGCGAATACGGGCCGTTTGCCGACGCCGCGCGGGTGCATGGCGTCACCTTCGACGGGGAGCAGGTCTGGTTCGCCGCCGGCGACCGGTTGATCGCCTTCGATCCGGCGAGCGGCGAGACGCGGCGCACGCTGGAAGTCGCAGCCCGGGCCGGCACGGCCTTCGATGGCCGGCACTTCTACCAGATTGCCGGAGACCGCATCGACAAGCTCGATCCGCAGACCGGCGCCGTGCTCGGCTCGATTCCCGCGCCCGGCGGCGGTGCCGACTCCGGGCTGGCGTGGTCCGAGGGCACGCTGTGGGTGGGGCAGTACCTGGCGAGGAAAATCCATCAGATCGACCCCGAGACCGGGGCGGTGCTGCGCACCATCGAATCCAAGCGTCACGTCACCGGGGTCACCTGGGTGGACGGCGAGCTCTGGCATGGCAGCTGGGAAGGTGAACGCAGCGATCTGCGGCATGTCGACGCTTCCACCGGCGAGGTGCTGGAAGTGCTCGAGATGCCGCCCGGGGTCTTCGTTTCCGGGCTCGAATCCGACGGCGGCGATCGCTTCTTCTGCGGTGGCGCCGACAGCGCGACAGTCCGCGCCGTGCGCCGGCCGAAACAGGGTGAACACACCCCAGTCACCCCTTGAGGGTGGACGGGCTTCCAGCCCCGGCCGAGTTTTTCGGCCAGGGCGTCGGCGCATTCATGCGGCGCAACTGCGAAAGCCCGCCGCGATGTCGTTGCGGTGGGGCGGAAAGAAATTGCGATAGCGCGCATGGCGCAGGCGCGGCTGCGTCATGTGGGAGGCGCCGCGCAACACCGGGCGGTCGTCGAACCACGGCGCCGAGTAGTCCCGATAGGGGTGAGGCGCGAAGCCCGGATACGGCTGGAAGGGGCTGGCCGTCCACTCCCAGACATGGCCCCAGCGGAAGTCCTCGGGCCGGGCCATCGCGGCACGTTCCCATTCGGCCTCGCTCGGCAGGCGCCGGCCCGCCCAGTGGCACCAGGCCTCGGCTTCGTAGAAGGTCAGGTGGCACGCGGCTTCGGCCAGGTTCAGCGCTTGCCATTGGCCGTGGCGCCACTGTTGCCAGTGGCTGCCGGCGCGCCGCAGATAGCGCGGGACGGCGGGCTGCAACTGCGCGCGCCAGGGCCGGCCGGTGGCACTCCACCATGAATCGTCGGCATAGCCGCCGCTCTCCAGGAAGGGCAGGAACTCGATCCAGCGGACCACCTGGGCGTCGATCGTCGTGGCTCCGAGCGCGACGTCGTGCGCCGGCAGTTCGTTGTCGAACGCGAAGCCGGCGTCCGGGTCGCTCCCCAGGCGCCATGGCCCCGCCGGGAAATCGATGGGCGGCGAGGGCTTGGGCAATGTGGCGGCCTGCCAGCGCGCGTCCTCCACGGCAATGCCCAGGGCCTGGGCGGTGTACAGCGCGGCCTCGTGATGCATGTCCTCGTGCAGCAGGGCCAGGCGAAAGAAGTACAGCGCGTCGTCGCTGCCGTCACGGGTTTCGCGCAGCAGCGCCAGGGTGCCGGCGAGTTGCCGAGCCAGTGCGTCGCGCGTCGCCTCGGCATCGGGCAGCGGCAAGTCCCAGCGCGCGTCGTGCGGCACCTTGCTGGAGTGGTAGAGCGCGTCGGCGTTGGCCTGCAAGGCCTGGCTGCGCCCGCACTCGGGGTCGGCCGCCACGCCACGGTGGTGCTCGGGATTGCGCGCCAGCCAGTATTCCTGGAACCAGCCGATATGCCCGAGCTCCCACAGCGGCGGGTTGCGTTCGGCATGCAGCGGCACCCGGAGGCCGGGCAAGGCCTGCTCGTAGGCAGCGAATGTCGTCAAGGTGTCGTGACGACTGGCCTGCAACGCGGCGACCAGAGCGTCGATGCTGCCCTGACGCGCCGCGAAGGCCGGAGGCATTAGGCTTGCATCATGCATCGTGAATCCATCGTGATCGTGACACCGGCGCTGCAGCAGGCCAACAATGGCAACTGGCAGACGGCGCGCCGCTGGGCGGCCATGCTGCGACCAGCATATCGCATCCGCTTGGCCTCGCAATGGACGCACGGGGATGAGGCGCTGATGATCGCGCTGCACGCCCGTCGCTCGGCGGCATCGGTGGCGTCCTGGCGCGAGGCCCATCCGCAACACCCGCTGCTGCTGACGCTCACCGGCACCGATCTGTACCGTGACATCGACACCGACGCCGGTGCCCAACTTGCGCTGCAGCTCGCCGATACCCTGGTGGTGCTCAATGCCTTGGGCTCCGAGCGGCTGCCCCTGGAGCTGCGCGCCAAGTGCCGCGTGTTGTTGCAGTCGTGCGCCTCTCGGCGTACGCCGCCGAAAACGCGCCGGCATCTGCGCGCGCTGAGCGTGGGGCATCTGCGCGACGAGAAAGATCCGCGCACTTACTGGCGTGCGGCGCAGCGGCTGGCCAGCCGCGCCGACATCCGGTTCGACCACATCGGCGCAGCCCTCGATCCGGTGCTGGGCGCCGAGGCCGCCTCCCTGGCCGCTATGCAGCCCAACTACCGCTGGCATGGGGCTCTGCCCCATGCGGCGACGCGACGCCGCATCCAGAACGCGCATGTCCTGGTGCACCCCAGCCGCATGGAAGGGGGTGCCCATGTCGTCATCGAAGCCATGCGTAGCGGCACGCCGGTGCTGGCTTCGCGCATCGACGGCAATGTCGGGCTGCTGGGTGAGGACTATCCGGGGGTCTTCGACGTCGGCGACGATGCGGCTCTGGCGATGTTGTTGCAGCGCACCCGGGACGATCCCGATATGAGATC
>JAJZGE010000384.1 GCA_021798675.1 Pseudomonadota bacterium
TGAACAGGCCGCTGGCATGCTTGCCCAGCGCGATCACGCAGGCGCCGGTAAGCGTGGCGGCATCCACGATGGCCTGCGGCTTGAAGGTCTGCGCGGTCCAGGTGAGCGCGTCGCACAGGATCAGGCGACCCTCGGCGTCGGTGTTGAGCACTTCGATGGTGAGCCCGGAGAGGCTGGTGAGCACGTCGCCGGGGCGGTAGCTGTCGCCGTCGGGCATGTTCTCGGCCGCGGGCACCACGCAGACGAGATTCTGCCGCAGGCCCATCTTCACCGCTGCCACGAAGGCGCCCAGCACACCGGCCGCGCCGCCCATGTCGTACTTCATTTCCTCCATGCCCGGGCCAGGCTTGAGGCTGATGCCGCCGGTGTCGAAGGTGATGCCCTTGCCGACGAAGGCATAGGGCGCCGCGCCATCGTCGCCGCCCTTGTATTCGAGCGCGACGAGCTTGGGCTTGTTGGCCGAGCCGCGGCCCACCGCGAGCAGCGAGCCGAAGCCCAGCTTCTCCATCTCGAGGTGGTCGAGCACCCGGCAGGAAACCTGGTCGTGCGCATCGGCGAAGGCCTGCGCCTGCGCGGCGATGTACGCCGGGTTGCAGATGTTCGGCGGCAGGTTGGCCAGCTCGCGGGCGAAGCGCACGCCTTCGGCGATGGCGACGGCCTGGTCGAGCCCGGCCTGCGCGTCGGCGCCGGCCACCAGCGCGATGCCGGCCAGCTCCGGCGTCGCGGCCTTGTCGCGCGGCTTGAAGGTGGCGGTATAACGATAGGCGGCGTGGTCGGCGGCCAGCGCGGCGGTGCGCACGCGCCAGGCGGCGTCGCGCCCCGGCACGTCCACCTCGGCGAGGTACGACACCGCTTCGGTGAGCGGCAGCTTGCCCAGCGCACGCGCGGCCTCGACGGCCACCTTCTGGTAGCGCGCCGCGTCGAAGCCCTTCTGCGTCCCGAGGCCCATCACCAGCACGCGCTTGGCGGCGATGCCGGCCGGCGCATACAGCACGGCGCTGCTGCCGGCCTTGCCGCTGATGTCGCCGCTTTCCACCTGGCGCTTGATCGCGCCGCCGGTGGCGCCGTCCACGCGGGCAGCGGCGCTGGTCAGCACGCCCTGTTCGTAGACGCCTACCACGACGCAGGCGGTGTCGGCGGTTTCGGGAGCGGCGGCGGCAAGGCTGAACTGGAGAGGCATGGCACGATCCTGCGAGGGCGCGACGGGTGGCGAACCGGCTAGACTGGCGATTCGCCGACGCCTGTCGGCGTTGACGGAAGCCCTCAAGTTTATCGCATGCTGAGCATTCTCGACCGCTATTTCCTGCGCGAGCTGGCGCAGACCGTGGCCGCCACCGTGGTGGTGCTGATGGTGATCGTCGCCGGCACCGCGTTCGCCGGCGTGCTGCAGCAGGTAGCCAAGGGGAGTTTTCCGGCCAGCGTAATGTTCCAGGTGCTGGGCCTGCGCACGCTGGAGGGCCTCACCAACATGCTGCCGCTGGCCAGCATGATCGGCGTGCTGATGGCGCTGGGCCGGATGTATCGCGAGAGCGAGATGCACGTGCTGATGTCCTCCGGCATGGGTCCGAAGGGACTGCTGCGGCCGACGGCCATCCTCGCGCTGGTGCTGGTCCTGCTCACTGCCATCGTCTCCCTGTGGCTCGGACCGTGGGCGGCCCGCACCAGCGACGCGCTGGTGGCCGCGGCCAACCGCTCGGTGATCGCGGCCGGCCTCGACGCCGGCCGCTTCACCGAACTGCCCGGCAAGGGCGGCATCATCTTCACCGACGCGCTGAGCCAGGACGGCAGCAAGCTCGGCCGCAGCTTCGTGGCCACCCAGCGCAGCAACAAGGACGGCACCCAGCACGTGAAACTGGTCACCGCCAGCAGCGGCGAGCTGTACCAGGAAAGCAACGGCGGCAACCGCTTCATTTCCTTCCGCGACGGCTGGCAGTACGACATCCCGCTGGGCGGCGACAACTGGCGGCGCATGCAGTACCAGCGCAACGACAGCGCCTTGTCCGAGGTGACGGACAACAGCAGCGACAACGACCCCGCCGAGAGCATGACCACGCCGCAGCTGCTGCGCACCGAAACGCCGGACGCGCGCGCCGAGCTCGCATGGCGTGCGAACGCACCGGCGCTGACGCTGGTGATGCTGATGCTGGCCTTGCCGCTCTCGCGGCAAAGTCCGCGCGAAGCGCGCTATGGCCGCCTGATGCTCGCCATGGCGAGCTTCTACCTGTACTACCTGCTGCTTGCGCTGGGCCGCGCGCAGCTCGGCAAGGGCCACTGGCACCACCAGACCGGGATGTGGCTACTGCACGTGGCGATGCTGGCGATCGTCGCCTGGCTGTGGCGCAAGCAGTACGCGCCACGCCGATCGCGCGACGTCAGGCCCCGCAACGACAAGGCGCAGCCTGCATGACGCTGGCGATCCGGCGCGTCGACAAGCTGGTGGCGACCAGCGTGCTCGGCTCGCTGGTCGGCGTGTGGCTGGTGCTTACCGGTTTCGACGCGGTGACCCATTTCCTGGGCCAGCTCGGCAAGGTCGGCAGGAACGGCTACACGCTCGCCGACGCAGCGATATTCATCCTGGTGACCACCCCGCGGCGCGCCTACGAAATGTTCGGCTTCGCGGCGCTGATCGGCGGCCTGCTCGGCCTGGGCGGCCTGGCCGCCACCGGCGAGCTCACCGCGCTGCGCGCTTCGGGCATGTCGCGACTGCGCATCGCCGCCTCGGCCACCGGGGTGGTCGCCGTGCTGATCGTCGGTGTGGTGATCCTCGGCGAAACCGCCGCCCCCTGGGGCGACCAGCTCGCGCAGGCCATGCAGCTGCGCCTGCAGTCCGGCAACCTCGGCACCACCGGCAGCGGCCTGTGGGCGCGCGACGGCGGCCGCATCATCAACGCGCGCGGCACCCTGATGCGCAGCGCCGGCGACCACGACACCGTGCAGCTTGCCGACGTACGCGTGTTCACGTTGAACCGCGACGGTCAGCTCAGCCGCCTCGACTGGGCCAGGACCGCCGACCACGACGGCCGCACGTGGGTGCTGCACGACGTGCGCAGCACCACGCTGGACGACAACGGCGTGCACGCCGGCACGGCGGCCCGCGAGCAATGGCGGTCCAGCCTCAATCCGCAGGTGCTGGCGCAGTCGGTGATCCAGCCGCAGTACCTGTCGATGCGCGACCTGCACCGCAACATGCGCTACCTGGAAAGCAACGGCGAAAGCCCCGGCGTCTACGCGGTGGCGTTCTGGACGCGCGCCCTGTACGCGCCCAACGTGCTGGTGCTGGTGCTGTGCGCGATGCCGTTCGCGTTCGGCACCATGCGTTCGGGCGGCCTCGGCAAACGCATCTTCATCGGCATGCTGCTGGCGATCGCCTGGTATTTCCTGCAGAAGGCAATGATCAATTTCGGTACTGTCTACGGCATGCCGCCGCTACCTGCCAACCTGCTGCCCGCCACGCTGCTGGCGCTGGTGGCGTGGCTGCACTTCCGCAAGCACGCCTGACGAA
>JAJZGE010000385.1 GCA_021798675.1 Pseudomonadota bacterium
CGAAGGGCTGGCCCCGCCGCCTTGACGTGCGCAGTGCCGCCAGCGGCACGCCGGACAGCCACGCGGTGGGCGACCTGCTGCTGCACGCCTTCCCCGACCGCATCGCGCGCCGCGACGAGGCCAACCCGCTGCGCTACACGCTGGCCAACGGCCGCGGCGCACGCCTGCACGACAACACCGCGCTGCTGGGCGAGCCGTGGCTGGTGGCGCTGGACCTGCGCTTCGAGACGCGCGACAGCCTGATCCTCACCGCCGCGCCGTTCGACCCGCGCACGCTGGAGCGCGACTACCCGCAGCAGTTCGTGCGCGAACGCACGCTGCGCTGGAACGATGCGCGCGATGTCGTGGAAGCGTTCGAGGAATACCGCTACGCCGCCATCGTGCTGGAGCGCCGCAGCGTGCCGGTGCAGCTGGAGGACGCCTTGCCCGCGCTGCTGGCGGCAATCCGCAGCAAGGGGCTGGCCGCCTTGCCGTGGAGCGAGCACGCGCAGCGCCTGCGCCTGCGTGTGCAGGCCCTGCGCACGTGGATGCCCGAGCTGGGCCTGCCCGACGTTTCCGACGCACGGCTGCTTGCCACGCTGGACGACTGGCTCGCGCCCTACCTCAATGGCAAGCGCCGACTTGATGCGCTGGCGGCGGAGGAGCTGTCGCAGGCGCTGTGGTCGATGCTCGACCACGCGCAGCGCCAGGCGCTGGATCTGCAGGCGCCGGATGCACTCACGGTGCCCAGCGGCCAGACGCGTCGCCTGGAATACGCGCCGGACGCGCCGCCGGTGCTGGCGGTGAAGCTGCAGGAGCTGTTCGGCCTCGCCGACACGCCGCGCGTCGGCGGTGGCCGCGTGCCGGTGACCCTGCATCTACAGTCGCCCGCGGGGCGGCCGATACAGGTCACGCAGGATTTGCGCAGCTTCTGGGAGCGCACCTACCCCGAGGTGAGGAAGGAGCTGAAGGGGCGCTACCCGAGGCATCCGTGGCCCGAAGATCCGTGGACGGCCACCCCCACGCACCGGGCCAAACCGCGCGAACGACGCTAGTATCCGGGGCCGCGACGGAGCAGGCGGCGGCAGGAGTCGAGACTTTGTCCACGTCCACGCAGGAGAACGACCACAACGCGGACGCGCTGCCCGTCGAGGATACCGACGATGTGGCGTTGAAGCGGCGGCCGTCGCCGCACTGGCGCGCGCTGGCACGCCTGTGGAGCGCGTTGGCGTTGCTGCTCGGCCTCGGCCTGTCGCTGCTGGTACAGCACCAGCAGTGGCGGTGGGCGCAGGCGGAGCAATGGTCGGAGCGCGACGAACTGGCCAACAAGGTCTATGCGGGCCTGCAGAACCAGCTGCAGATGCTGGAAACCCTGATGCGCGCCACGCAGTCGCTGTACCTCGCCTCGCAGTCGGTGGAGCCGCGCGAGTTCGCGGATTTCTACCGCAACATGCGCCCGCGGCAGAATTTTCCGGCGCTGCTGGCGCTGGCCTACGCACAGAAGCTGCAGCGGGCCGACGGCGTGCACTACATCGTTCGCCTGGCCCAGCCGCTGGCCCGGAACGAGGCGCTGATCGGGCTGGACAAGGCGACCCAGAAGGCCAACCTCGCCGGCCTGCTGCAGGCGCGCGACAGCGACCAGGTCGTGATGTCGGCGCCGTTCCGGCTGGTGCAGCCCAGCCATGGCCGGGGCGGCGGCGTCGGCGCGGTGCTGTCGCTGCCGATTTTCGGACCCGGCGGCATACCGCAAACGGAGGCGGAGCGGCGCGCGCGCGAGCTGGGGTCGGCGTCGGCGTCGTTCCGCCTCGACACGCTGATCGATCGCGCCCTGCCGGCCGGGCTCACCCGCACGCTGCGCCTGCGCGTGCGCGACGTTACCGGCGCCGCGCCGCAACTGCTGTACGACTCCGCGCCGGGCCGGGCGCTGCCCGCGCCGTCCGGTTATCGCTACGACCGTACCCTGCTGCTCGGCGGTCGCCGCTGGGACGTGACGATGTACCCGCTGAATCTGGCGGACAGCGTCTGGCATTGGGCCACCCTGCTGACCGGAGCGATGGCCAGCGTGCTGCTGGCCTTGCTGGTGTACTCCATCGTCAGCGCGCGCCATCGCGCGCTGGAGCTGGGCTGGAGCATGAGCCGTCGCTATCGCGAGAGCGAGGAGCGCTTCCGCGCGCTCAACGAGCGCCTGCCTGCGCTGGTGTTGCTGGCGCGTGCCGAGGACGGCCGCATCATCTACGCCAACCAGGCCGCGCGTGCACGCTTCGGCGCCGCGGTGACCGAGCGTCTGCTGACCGGCTTGTTCGAGGATCCGCAAGCGGCGGGGCGACTCGCCAACGCAGGCGCCGACGGCCAGGCCGAGGCCTGCCTGCGCGACCAGGCGGGTGCCTCGTTCTGGGCCAGCGCGGCGATCTCGCACGTGGTCATGAACGGCAACGACAAGCTTTTGATGGTGGCTGCCGACATCAGCGAGCAACGCCGGCTGACCGAGCGGCTGAGCCACCAGGCCAGCCACGATGCGCTCACCGGGCTGTACAACCGCCACGAGTTCGAGCAGCGCCTGCACGACGCGCTGGCCCGCGTCGGGCCGGATACGCCGGTCGCGTTGCTGTACCTGGACCTGGACCAGTTCAAGCTCATCAACGACACCTCCGGCCATCTCGCCGGCGACCAGCTGCTGGTGCAGCTGGCGGTGGTGATGCGCCGCCAGCTGCGCGAGGCCGACGTGCTGGCGCGGCTGGGTGGCGACGAATTCGGCATATTGGCCTTCGACGTGACGGACCAGGCCACCGCCGAACAGCTGGCGGAGCGCCTGCGCCGCAGCATCGACGGCTACGTGTTCACCTGGGAGCAGCGCAGCTACCTGGTCAGCGCCAGCGTGGGCGGCGTGCTGGTCGACCATGCCGGGGTGCAGGCCAAGGACCTGATGGCGCAGGCCGACGCCGCCTGCTACCTGGCCAAGGAGCGCGGCCGCAACCGCGTCCACTTCCATTCCGAGCGCGACGACGAGACGCAGCGCCGCCACGGCGAAATGGAATGGGCGCAGCGCCTGCAGTGGGCGGTGGACGAGGGTTTGCTGCTGCTCGCCTACCAGGAGATCCATGCCGTGGGCGCAGCGGCAGGCGATGCACCCAGCATCGAGCTGTTGCTGCGTTACCGCGACGAAGACGGCACCTTGCTGCCGCCCGGCGTGTTCCTGCCCGCGGCCGAGCGTTACGGCCTGATGCCCAGCATCGACCGCTGGGTGGTGCAGAGCGCGCTGGCCCATTTCGACCGGCTGCATCCGGCCGGCGCGCGCTTGCGCACGGTTTCGATCAACCTCTCCGGCGCCAGCATCGAAGACCCCGAGCTGGCCGAGCAGATCGTCGACTGGCTGCGCTTCTACCAGGTGGACCCGGCGCGCGTGTGCTTCGAGATCACCGAGACCGTGGCGGTGCGCAACCTTGCCGCGGTGGTGCGCTTCATGGAGCGGCTGCGCGCGGTCGGCTGCAGCATCGCGCTGGACGACTTCGGCGCCGGCATGTCC
>JAJZGE010000386.1 GCA_021798675.1 Pseudomonadota bacterium
CGCCCAGCAGCGAACCATCGAGTGGAAATTCACTCGGCAGGATGCCGATCAGAAGCTCGGTCGGCATTACGTTCCGAAACTTGCGTGTTGATGTACTAGCCTGCGCATCGCTTGATCCACGATGCTCTGCCATGAGGTTTCCGGGCATCACTGGTAAAGGTGCGCCTGAATCGCGATGAATGCCTCGCGTATCGCAGGCACCGGCCCCAGCAGGCGCTTGGCATCGTTGGTGCCTCCATAACGGATGCGCAGGAAATCGGCGATCTTGCGTGAAGCCAGTTCGTCGACCCCGTGTCTTTCGTAGGCGCCCAGCACGTACTCCAGAAAGCCGCGCATCTCGCGCTGGTAACCGCCCAGTCCTTTGGCCCGGGCGGCGCCCGCGCGCTCCGTGCGGGACAGCGGTGCCAGGGTAAAGCGCACATAAGCCAGCACATCGAAGATGTCGCTGTTCGGCGCGTCGATCAGGCGGCGCATATCGTCCAGCCGCTCGGCGTCGTAGCCCAGGTCAGCCAGCCGTTGCTGGAACACTTCACGCCGATCCGGATCGCTCCACACCGCGCGTAGTTCGTCTTCCGAGGCCACGAGGTTGCCCAGGTCGCCAAACAACTGCGCCATGAATTCCTGCGCGGTGATCTGCCGTCCCTCGTGCCAGTAGGTTGTCGCGGCGACGTAGCGAATCCGGCGTTCCTTGCCATCGGCCAGCTTCACCACGATTTTCGCGACCGGCTCGGGAGATTCCTTCACGCCACTACCGCGTTGCCCGGCTGACTCGCCCGTCTCGCGCCGCTCCCGGGGTTTGCCGGGCTCATCCGGCGGCAGCGGCTCACCGTCCCACGCCGCATCATTGAAGTGTTCATAGGCCTTCACGAAGTCGTAGATGGTGAAGAAGTCCTTGCCGTCGAAGGTGCGCGTGCCGCGTCCGATGATCTGCTTGAACTCGATCATCGACTTGATCGGCCGAAGCAACACGATATTGCGCACATTGCGTGCATCCACCCCGGTCGACAGCTTCTGCGAGGTGGTGAGGATCGTCGGCAGCGTCTTCTCGTTGTCCTGGAACTCGCGCAGGTGCTGTTCGCCGAGCTTGGCGTCGTCGGCGGTCACCCGCTCGCAGTAATGCGGGTCGGGGTTGTCCTTGATCTGGTTGATGGCGTTGCGCACGCGCGCGGCGTGATCCTGGGTGGCACAGAACACCAGCGTCTTCTGGCGCTGGTCGATCTGGTCCATGAACTCCTGCACGCGGCTTTCCTCGCGCGCATCAATGATCAGCCTGGTATTGAAGTCGGCCTCGGTGTACTCCCGGTCCGGGTCGATCTCGCCGCCGACCACCTCGTCCTCGTCGGAGAACGTATAGGTATCGAGCGTGCTGGCCATCTGCCGCACCTTGAACGGGGTCAGGAAGCCGTCGCCAATGCCTTCCTTCAATGCATAGCTGTAGACCGGATCACCGAAGTAGCGGTAGGTGTCGGTGTTGGTATCGCGCTTGGGCGTGGCGGTCATGCCCAGCTGCACGGCGGGCGCAAAGTATTCGAGGATGCCGCGCCAGGTGCTTTCGTCCCGTGCCCCGCCACGATGGCATTCGTCGATTACGATGAAGTCGAAGAAATCTTCCGCGTAACCCTTGAACGTGAACTGCGGTTCTTCACCCGCATCATCACCGGTCATGAAGGTCTGGAAGATGGTGAAGAACACATTCGCGTTCTTCGGAATCTTGCCCTGCTTGCGGATCTCGTCCGGGCTGATGCGGCATAGCGCATCCGCTGGAAATGCACTGAACGCGTTGTAGGCCTGATCGGCGAGGATATTGCGGTCGGCCAGAAACAGGATGCGCGGCCGGCGCACCCGGCCTTCATTCGAGGTGTCGCGGCTGAGGTTCCACTGCGCATGGAACAGCTTCCAAGCAATCTGGAACGCGATCGAGGTCTTGCCGGTACCGGTCGCCAGCGTCAGCAGGATGCGCTGCTCGCCCCTGGCGATGGCCTCCAGCACGGCGGTGATCGCGTTGTGCTGGTAGTAGCGCGGCTGCCACTTGCCGCCATCCGTCTCGAACGGCACCGCGCCGAAGCGGTCGCGCCAGTCGTTGCCCTCGGGGAAGCAGCGTTGCCATAGCTCGTGCGGCGTCGGAAACGGCAGGGCGATGTCGCTCTCCGCTCCGCTCTGCATGTCGATGCCGTACCAACCCAGCCCGTTGGTCGCATAGGCGAAGCGCGCCTTGAGGCGGCCGGCATAATCCTTGGCTTGGCCCACGCCCGCCGTGTGTCCGAGGCCTGCACGCTTGGCTTCGATCACCGCCAGCTTGCGATCGCGATAGCTCAGCACGTAATCCGCCGACAGCGGATTGGCCCGCCCGCCACCGCCGGTGATGCGGCCGGGGCAGATCAGCTCGCGATGCACCTTCGAGCCCTCGACCACGCCCCAGCCGGCATCGCGCAGGATCGGGTCGATGCGATTGGCGCGGGTATCCGCCTCGGTTTCAGTCATGTCGGTCCGGAGGATTCAGTCAGCAGCAACGTAGCGGCCCGGTGCATCCTGCAAGGTCAACGGCTCCCACGGATTGATCAACAACACCCCGGTCGGCGCGAAATCCCCCGTATTGCGTGTCACCACCGTCATTCCATGCACCAGCGCGGTGGCGGCAATCAGTGCATCGCGCTCGGGGCGCGGATCGGGCGCATGCAGCCTGGCACAATACCGTGCCACCGCCTCGTCCACCGTCAGCACGCGCCCTGAAAATTCGGGCAATACACGACGCTCCAACCAGGCGCGCAACACAGCACCCTGCACCGCATCGCGCCGCTCCATGCGCAACACGCCGATCTCCAGCTCCATCAGCGTCATCGCGGAAATGAAGCAGGTCGCCGGGTCCACCTGCAATTGCCAGGCAGCCACGTGGGCATCGGCTCTACCCTCTTCCACTTTTCGAATTTCCGAAACGACGTTGGTGTCGAGCAGATACATGCATCAAGCCCCACTCAATCGAAATCGGGAATGCGCAACGTGATGTCCAGCCTGGGCGGATCGAACTCGATGCTCTCCATCCCCGGCATGCTCAGCGCCTCAGCCAGAGTGCGTCGCTTGCCCGTCAGGCGCTGGTATTCCGCGATGCTCAACAACACATGCGCCGGATGGCCGCGGTCGGTGATGAACACCGGCCCTTCCAGCGCGGCGCGTTTGGCGCGGCCCAGATCCTGGTTGAGTTCGCGGCTGGAAAGCGTGGTTATGGTCATGGGAATCTCCCGTGTACACGGATGTGGCAACGTTACTACAATGCAACCAGGCGGGCAATCTGGCGCGGATCAGGGCCGTATCAGCCAGCAAACCCGGTTTCACGCTGCGCCCTTCACGGCCAGTACAAACACGGTGTCGAATTCGGCCATATAGCGGTACAGCGCCAGATAACCGTGGGAATCGCGGCCGATCACCAACTCGCGTTTGTCGTCGCACGTGGGAAAAAGCGTTGCGTCCTGCTGCGGAGGGCGCGTTACTTCTCTTGAATCGCCA
>JAJZGE010000387.1 GCA_021798675.1 Pseudomonadota bacterium
CGGCCGCCGCCTGCGCACACGCCAGCGGCGCGAGCAGACTCAACAGCAGGCCGATGGCGAGCATCGCCCAGCCCTTGCGCATGTCACGAAACAACTTGATGCCTTTCATGGAAACCTCACGGGAGTCGGGTCAGAGGGCGTCGGCGTCGAGATCGCCGGTTCGAATGCGGATCACCTGTTCCACCGCGCTGACGAAGATCTTGCCGTCGCCCACGCTGCCGGTCCTGGCCGACTGCTGGATCGCATCCAGCGCCGGGTCGAGCAGCTCGTCGGACACGACGGCCTCGATCTTGATCTTGGGCAGGAAATCGACGGTGTACTCGGCACCGCGATACAGCTCGGTGTGGCCTTTCTGCCGACCGAACCCGCGTACCTCGCTGACCGTGAGCCCGCTGACGCCCACCTGGGTCAGCGCCTCGCGGACTTCGTCGAGCTTGTATGGCCGGATGATGCAACTGATCAATTTCATCGTTCTTCCCCCTCGATAGGTAAGCTGCGGATGGTGGTCGCGACGTCAGAATGCCTTGGCGAAGCTCAGCAGCGCGGTGGCGCGACCCAGATAGTGACCATAGGCGTTGGTGTAGAGCGGCCTGCTGGCGTCGGTGTCGTAGTAGCCCAGCGCCACCGAGTAGCCGTGATCAAAGTTTCGCGTGACACCGACTTTCCAGTCGGTATAGCTCAGGCTGCTGCTGTGCGCGACGGTCTGGTGACCCACGTGGGTATTGAGCACCCACTTCGGCACGAACTCGTAATTCCACGACAGATCCAGATAATCGCTGTGCTTGCTGTTGGCGAAGCCGAACAGGTTGCTGAACGCGTGCGAGTACTTCAGCGTGACCGTCTTCCAGCCCAGCTGCGCGTAGCCTTCAAAGGTGTAGGGCCGGATGAAGCCCGCCGGATAGGTGCCGGGGTAGTAGTACTCGTAGAGTCCGGCGTCATAGCTCCAGTCGGTGGCGAACGTGCCGCGCTTGCCGGCGTACACGTCAATTTCCAGGCTGCTGGAAAGCGGACTGGCCGAGGTCGAGGCATCCGACAGCCAGCTGATGTTGCTGCCCCATGCGCCTGCGTACCAGCCGCTGGGGTGGTCGTACTCGATGCCGGCCTGCACGGCCGGTTTGCGGTTGGTCTGGGAGAGCCCGCGGAACAGGTAGTCGTTGACCACCGCGATGCTGCCGGTGATGGTGCTCTGCGGAGCATCCGCCGCCTTTGCCGGCATGCCGGAGTTCGCGAACAGCAACAGCGCAGTGCAGAAAAGTGTCAGACATCGCTTCATCGACATGCTCCAGTAGGAATGGGAGTAGCGCGATGTGTTCAGCAAGACTGGTGCCACACAGTCAAATGCTTCAAAGACAACAACTTGTGCTGAAGCAAGGGCAACCATCATGTTGCGTTGCATCATTCAAGGGCAACGGACCGACCCGTTTGCACCAAACACACCAACCCTGCACGGGAGCGCGCGCATCGGCCTGCAGATAGCCCACGGAACGACCATGGCCTGACGTGCGGGCAGTAAACTGCCGCACCTTGCCGTAACCCTCTTCCCATCTACTCTGGACTCGCCAATCCATGATCGATCTGCTCCGCGTCAGCCTGCTCGGCATCATCGAGGGCATCACCGAGTTCCTGCCGATCTCCAGCACCGGGCACCTGCTGATTGCCGAAAAGCTGGGGCTGGGCCACCGCTCGGATCTGTTCAACGTGGGCATCCAGGCGGGCGCGATCCTGGCGGTGACGATGGTGTACTGGTCGCGCATCTGGCAGCTGTTCACGCAGTGGCGCGTGCCGGCCAACCGCGATTACCTGCTGAAGCTGTTCGTCAGCTTCATGATCACCAGCGCGATCGGCGCGGTGGTGGTCATGCATTTCCACTTCAAGCTGCCCGCGACGGTGACCCCGATCGCGTGGGCGCTGGTGCTCGGCGGTGTGTGGATGATCGCGGCCGAACAGCTGGCCGCGCGCCAGCCCGATCGCAGCGAGGTGACCTGGCGGGTGGCGATCCTGGTCGGCATCGCACAGATGGTGGCCGGCATCTTTCCCGGCACATCGCGCTCGTCGGCGACCATCTTCACCGCGATGCTGGCGGGCACCAGCAACCGCGCCGCGGCGACCGAGTTCGCGTTTCTGGTGGGCATCCCGACCATGTACGCCGCCACCGGCTACGAGCTGCTGAAAGTGCTCCGAAGCGGCGGCGCGGCCAGCGAGGACTGGACCGCGCTGGCGGTCGGCTTCGTGGTCTCGGCGATCATCGCGTTCATCGCCATCAAGTGGCTGCTCGGCTACATCCGCAGCCACCGCTTCACCGCGTTCTCGATCTACCGCATCGCGCTCGGTATCGCGCTGCTCTGGCTGATGCCGGCAGGCGCCTGAGCCCGCGGCGACGCGGAGCGGGCGCGCTCAGCGCGCCACGATCATCGCGAACCAGCGCCAGCTGTGCACGCGTTCGGTGACCAGCTTGGCGCAGGTCAGCATCGGCACCGCCAGCAGCGCGCCGGGCACGCCCCACAGCCAGCTCCACACCAGCAGCCACAGCAGGATCGCGATCGGACTGAGGCGCATGCTGCGACCCTGGATCATCGGCGTGATCAGGTTGCCTTCCAGCACCGTGATGGTCGAGAAGGTCAGCGCCGGCAGAAAGGCGTGCAGCGTGACGTCATTGGTGCTGAGCACGCCGACCAGGGCGAGGATGATCGCCGTGCAGATTGCCCCCACGTAGGGGATGAAATTGGCGAACATCGCCACCGTGCCCCACAGCAGCGGGTCGGGCATCTTGTAGATCCACAGCATCGCCGCAGTCAGCGCGCCCAGCCCGGCATTGATCAGCAGCGCGGTGAGCAGGTAGCGCGACACCTCGGTCTGAATGCCGCGCACGATCGCCACCGCGTGCCGCTTGTAGGCAAAGCCCGGCGTGATCTCCACCAGCCGGCGCAGCATCGAGTCGCCGAACACCAGAAAGAAGAACACCAGCAGCATCACGCCGAGCACCGCCGCCAGCACCTTCGGCGCGGTCGACACCACGTCCCAGGCGGTGATCGCCACCGCGGCCGGCGCCGGAGCGACGGCGCGCGGGTTCTGCGTGTTGACCAGACTCTGGGTGGCGCGGTTGGCCGCCTCCAGCGGCTGGGTCATGCTCTTGAGCTTGGGCATGAAATGGCGGATTGCCGCCGGCGCGCCGTGGAACCAGCCGATCGCCGGCTGCGCCAGCAGCCCGATGCCACCGCCGAGGCCGAGCAGCAGGGCGAGCATCAGCACACTGGCGCTGAGCCAGCGCGGCAGATGCCAGCGCGTGCCGGCCGCCACCACCGGGTTCAGCGCCAGGCCCAGGAACGCGGCCAGCACCAGCGGGATCAGCAGCGCGCGGGTCAGCGTGGCGGTATACATCAGCGCCAGAAACAGCAGCGCGCCGAGCAGCCCGCGCACCGCGCGCAGGTGGCGGCGCATGCCGCGCGTGGTCTGCAGCCCGCGCGCCATCTGCCGCGGCGGATAACCC
>JAJZGE010000388.1 GCA_021798675.1 Pseudomonadota bacterium
CTGGTGTCCGGCTCGATCCGCTACCGCTTCTATATCCAGAACGGGCTGTCCACCGGCGAGGTGGCCAAGGTGGTGCTGTTCTGCACCACCAGCTTCTGGCTGGGCCTGCTCGCGCTGACCGGGGTGACCCTGCTGTGGGTGCCGCTGCCGGAGGGCCTGCCACTGGCTTCGTTCCGCGTGCTGCTGGGGCTGGTGCTGACCCTGCTGCCGCTGGCGTGGCTGGCCGGTGGGCAGATCCGCCGCCCGTTCAAGCTGTGGCGCTGGCGCGTCAGCATGCCTTCGACCGCGATCGGGCTGCAGCAGATCCTGGTCGGCGCGCTGGACTGGGGGCTGGCCGCCGCGGTGCTGTACGTGCTGATGCCGGATCAGCTCAACCACGGCTTCGGACACTTTCTGGCGATCTTCGTGATTGCCCAGATGATCGGGCTGATCAGCCACGTGCCCGGTGGCCTGGGCGTGTTCGAGGCGGTGATCCTGGCGGGCTTCGGTGCCACCGGCAACCAGGCGCTGGCGGCGCCGATCCTTGGCGCGCTGGCGGCGTTCCGGGTGATCTATTACCTGCTGCCGCTGTGCATGGCTACCGTGTTGGTGCTGCAGCGCGAGGCGCGCGGCCTGCGTCAGAAATCCCTGCTGTCGCCGTGGTTCACTGGCCTGCTGCCGTCATTCTTCGCCGGGCTGACGCTGGTCTCCGGCGCGGTGCTGCTGTTTTCCGGTGCCACCCGCGGCGTGCCTGATCGCATGGCGATCCTGCGCCACGTGCTGCCGCTGTCGGTGCTGGAAGTCTCGCATCTGCTGGCCAGCGTGATCGGCATGCTGCTGCTGATCCTCGCCCGCGGCCTGCAGCGCCGGCTGGACGCGGCCTACGTGCTGACCCTGGTGCTGCTGGTGGCCGGGGCGGTGCTGTCGCTGCTGAAGGGCATCGACTATGAAGAGGCGACCATGCTGACCCTGCTGGCGATGGCGCTGGCTCCCGCGCACCGGCTGTTCTACCGGCGTGCATCGCTGTTCAGCACCAGCTTTTCGCTGGGCTGGATTCTGGCGATTGTGGCGGTGCTGGGCTGCGCCACCTGGCTGGTGATGTTCAGCTACAAGCACGTCGACTACAGCGCCGACCTGTGGTGGGAGTTCAGTTTCCGCCAGGGCGGCGCGCCGCGCGCGCTGCGCGCGTTGGTGGCCGCCGCCGCCGCAGGCATGCTGTTTGCGCTGGCCAGCCTGATCCGTCCGGTGCGGCTGCATCGCGAACCGCCGAGCGAGGCCGAGCTGGCGCAGGCGCTGCCGCTGATCAAGCAGTTTCCCTCGGCACAGGCCCACCTGGCGCTGATGGGTGACAAGACGCTGCTGTTTGATCCCACGCACCAGGCGTTCGTGATGTATGACATCGCGGGCCGCAGCTGGGTGACCATGGGCGATCCGGTCGGTGCCGACGAGGATGTGCGGCGCGAGCTGGTATGGACCTTCCTCGAACAGTGCGAGCACGCGGGTGGCTGGCCGGTGTTCTATCAGGTCAGCCCGGCCGACCTCGACCTGTATCTGGAAGTGGGCATGAACCTGCTGAAGATCGGCGAAGAGGCGCGCGTGCGGCTGCCGGATTTCAACCTCGACGGCAAGTCGAAAAAGGTGCTGCGCAACACCGTCAACAAGCTCACCCGCGAGGGCCTGCGGCTGGAGATCGTGCCGGCCGAGGCGGTGGCGCCGCTGCTGCCGCGGCTGCGGCAGATTTCCGATGCGTGGATGCACGACAAGAAGGTGCGCGAGAAGCGCTTCTCGCTCGGTGCGTTCGATCCGCATTACCTGGTGCGCATGCCGATGGCGCTGGTCTGGCAGCACGACCGGATCGTCGCGTTCGCGAACCTGTTCCTCAACGAGACGCGCGTGGAGGCATCGATCGACCTGATGCGCTTCCTGCCCGATGGCCCCACCGGCATCATGGATTACCTGTTCGTGGAGCTGATGCAGTGGGCGCGCGCCGAGGGCTACCAGTGGTTCAATCTGGGCATGGCGCCGTTGGCCGGCCTGCAGAGCCGGCGCCAGGCGCCGCTGTGGAACCGCTTCGGCGCGATGGTGTTCGGGCGCGGCGAGCGCTTCTACAATTTCCGCGGGCTGCAGCGCTACAAGGACAAGTTCGATCCGGAATGGGAACCGCGCTACATGGCAGTACCCGGCGGCATCGCCCTGCCGATGATCCTGGCCAACGTGGCCAGCCTGATCTCCGGCGGACTTTCCGGCGTGGTGCGTCGATGAAGTACCTATGAAAACAGGAAAACGGATCATGTGGGCTGCGTCAGGTGCGTGCGTGCTGGGATTGGCCCTGCTGTGGAATCCGTTCGCGCGCCCGAGCCTGGAGAAATCCGTGGTGATGGTGCCGGCCGCCAGCGGCGTGCAGGCGCCGGTGGGAGAGGGCAACGTGCTGACCATCCTGTATTCCGGCGATGGCGGCTGGGCCGATCTGGACAAGCAGCTGGGGAGTGCCTTCGCCGCACGTGGCATCCCGGTGCTCGGCGTCAACGCGTTCAAGTATTTCTGGCGCAGCCGCTCGCCCGATGAAGCGGCCGAGCAGCTGGATGCGCTGATCACCAAGTATTCCGCGCAGTGGCACAAGCCGCGCATCTGGCTGGTCGGCTTCTCGTTCGGCGCCGACGTGCTGCCGACGATCATCGACAAGCTCAGCCCGGCCAACCGCGCGCGCATCACCCAACTGGTGCTGCTCTCGCCCAGCCGCGACACCAGCTTTGAGATCCAGTTCGAGGGTTACATGATCACGCAGGGGCGGATCAAGGCTTTCGTCAAGACCGTGCTGGAGAAATTCAACAAGGTGCCGCATTACGACGCGATGCCGCCGCTGCAGGCGCTCGACAACCATCCGCCGACCGTGTGCTATTACGGTCTGGACGAAGCGGACGACAGCCTGTGCACCATGCCGGGCCTGCCGACGTGGGTCACTGTGCATGCGAAGAAAGGCGATCATCATTTTGCCGGCGGCTACCAGCCGCTGGCGGCGCAGATGCTGCAGGAGCTGCCGGCAAGTGCGGCGTCGGTTCCCACCGCCGCGCCCTGAGCGCCCGCCAGCGTGCTGCAGCAGACCCACCCGCCACTACCATGCCGCTTTCCCGCACCAGCGAAGTGATGATGTGACCGCTGCCGGAGTGTTTGCGGCGGCGCCCGATGCGGCGCTGTCGGCCCTGTTTGTACCGTTGGCATCCGCGCAGCTGCGGCTGCCAACCGACGGCCGCGCACTGTTCCTGCGCGCGCGGGCGGGGATCGGGCTGCGCGAGATGGCGCAGCCGGGCTGGTTGTGCGAACAGGGCTTTGCGCCGTTTGCCGACGAGCTGGTGCGCAGTGGTCTGCGGGTGGGCGAAGCCGCGGCGGATGAGAAGTTCGCGCTGGTGCTGCTGCTGCCGCCGCGCCAGCGCGACGAGGCGCGCGCGCTGTTCGCCCGCGCGCTCGACCATTTGCAGCCCGGTGGCACGCTGCTGGCCGCGATGCCG
>JAJZGE010000389.1 GCA_021798675.1 Pseudomonadota bacterium
TGAGGGCCGAATCGGCATTGCGCGCCATGAACACGCGCTCGATGCCGCATTCGTCGGGGCGATGGACGGCGATGATGTCATTCAACTCGTCAAAAATGCGTTTCAGGCGCAGCGGGAAACTCGCCTCGCCGGCCACAGCCAGCGCACCATGGAACACGTGCGACAGCTTGCCCAGCGCGTCGACATCGACGATGCCCACGCCAGTGCGCTGGCTGCCTGGATCGATACCGATGATGCGGGTCATCAGGACGGCGGCCACGGAGGCGCGCGCTTACTCGCCGGCCTCGGCTGGCAACTGGGCGTTGTGGTAAACCTCGCTCACGTCGTCCAGCGCGTCGAGCTTGTCCAGCAGCGCGTGCAGGGCTTCCAGCGTGTCGCCGCTCACCGCGATACGGTTGTTGGGGCGCATGCCCACGCCGGCATGCTCGGATTCCAGCCCGGCCGCGGCCAGCGCCTGCTGCACGGCCTCGAAATGCTCCGGCGCGCACAGCACGGTGCTCTCGCCGTTCTCGTTCACCACGTCGTCGGCGCCGGCCTCCAGCGCGGCCTCCAGCACCTTCTCCTCCTTTGCCGCGTCACCGCCGGTGGCGAACACCAGTTCGCCGCAGCGGGTGAACTGGAAGGCCACCGAGCCCGAGGTGCCGAGGTTGCCGCCATGCTTGGTCAGCGCATGGCGCACGTCGGCCACGGTGCGCACCGGGTTGTCGGTGAAGCAGTCGACGATCAGCGCGATGCCGCCGGGGCCGTAGCCCTCGTAGCGCATTTCCTCGCCGGCGCCGTCGGCGCCCGAGCCACGCTTGATCGCTCGCTCGATGGTGTCCTTGGGCATATTGGCCGACAGCGCCTTGTCCACCGCGGCGCGCAGGCGCGGGTTCAGCGCGGGATCGGCCACGCCGGCGCGCGTGGCGACGGTAATCTCGCGGATCAGCTTAGTGAACACCTTGGCGCGCTTGGCGTCCTCGGCGTTCTTGCGGCCTTCGATGGACGGACCTCTACCCATGGCGTTACCCGAACCCGGTTCAAGAAAGACAAGCGGGCGATTTTACCGCAAGACGGGCGAGCCGCCGCCAGTGCCGCGCGTCAGCCTGCCGCAGGGTCGAAGCGGCCGCGCCGCAGGAAGGCGTCCACCTGCCGCGCCACCTCCTGCGAAAACAGCAGGCCGGTATGGTTGGCCTCGACCACGCGGTGATCGGCCACCCCGGGCAGGCGCGTCTCCTCGACCGCCACCGTGCCATCGTGCTCGCCGTCGAGGTGGCCCAGCATCGCGCCCAGGCCCAGCGGCAGGCGGCCGGCGATCACACCGACCTCGCGCGGGCCGTCCCAGCGCTCGAAGCCCTGCTCCAGCAGCTCGCGGTTGTGTCCCAGCAACACCTCGCCACCGCGCCCCCAGGCGGCGAAGGCGCGCGCGGCGGCGCTGCCCTTGAGCGGCGACCCGAGGCAGACCACCCGCCCCGGCGGCAGCGCCGGCGCGTCGAGGCAGGCGCGCAGCGCCAGCAGGCCGCCGAGGCTATGCCCCACCAGGTGCACCGGATCGGGAGCGAACTCGGCCATCCGCGCCTGCAACCGCGCCAGGACGCGCTGCTGCGACGAGGCCACGCTCAGATAGTCGAAACGGTGCACGCGGTAACCGTCGGCGATCAGCCGCCGATGCAGCATGCCCAGCGCAAAGCCGCGCATCCACAAGCCGTGCAGCAGGATCACGTGTTCGGTCATGGGGTTCCCGGTTTGCTCCCACTCGGTAAGGAGCAAGGGTCAGGCTTTCTCGACCGCCACCGCCACGCTGAGTTCCTTCAGCTGCGCCTCGCTCACCACCGACGGCGCGTCGGTCATCAGGTCCTGCGCGCTGGTGGTCTTGGGGAAGGCGATCACGTCGCGGATCGACTCGGTGCCGGCCATCAGCGCGGCGATGCGGTCGATGCCGAAGGCCAGGCCGCCGTGCGGCGGCGCGCCGAACTTCAGCGCCTTGAGCAGGAAGCCGAACTTCATCTCGGCCTCTTCCGCGCCGATGCCGAGCAGCTCGAACACCGCGCTCTGCATTTCCGGGCGATGGATGCGGATCGAGCCGCCACCGATCTCGTTGCCGTTGAGCACCATGTCGTAGCCGCGGCTCACCGCGGTAGCGGCGTGGCTGCGCAGGTCGGCAATGTCGTCGATCTTCGGCGCGGTGAACGGGTGGTGCAGGGCCACGTAGCGCTGCTCCTCCTCGTCGTACTCGAACATCGGGAAGTCGGTGACCCACAACGGGCGCCAACCCTCCTCGACCAGGCCGCGATCCCTGCCTGCCTTGAGGCGCAGCGCACCCATGAAATCGGTGACGGCTTTCCACTTGCCCGCGCCGATGAACACGATGTCGCCGGACTCGGCACGCGTGGCCTTGAGCACCGCATCCAGCGCGGCGTCGTCGAGGAACTTCGCCACCGGCGAGTTCACGCCCTCGCGGCCCTTGGCGAGGTCGTCCACCTTGATCCAGGCCAGGCCCTTGGCGCCGTACTTGGCGACGTATTCAGCCAGTCCGTCGATCTCCTTGCGGCTCAACGCGGCGCCGCCCGGCACGCGCAGCGCAGCCACACGGCCGGCCGGGTCGTTGGCCGGCTCGGCGAACACCTTGAACTCGACCTGCTTCAGCGCCTCGGCCACGTCGACCAGCTCCAGCGCGATGCGCAGGTCCGGCTTGTCCGAACCGTAGCGGCGCATGGCCTCGGCCCAGGTCATGCGCGGGAAGGCTGTATCCAGTTCCACGCCCTGCACTTCCTTGAACACGTGGCGGATCAGCTCCTCCACGAAGTCCTGCACGTCCTTTTCCTCGACAAAGGCGAACTCCAAGTCGAGCTGGGTGAATTCCGGCTGGCGGTCGGCGCGCAGGTCCTCGTCGCGGAAGCAGCGGGCGATCTGGTAGTAGCGGTCGAAGCCCGCCATCATCAGGATCTGCTTGAACAGCTGCGGCGACTGCGGCAGCGCGTAGAACTGGCCCGGATGCACGCGACTGGGCACCAGGTAGTCGCGCGCGCCTTCCGGCGTGGCCTTGGTCAGGATCGGCGTCTCGATGTCCTGGAAACCGCGCGCATCCAGGTAACGTCGCAGCGCCTGCACCAGCTTGATGCGCTTGCGCATCATCGCCTGCATCTCGGGACGGCGCAGGTCGAGGTAGCGGTAGGTCATCCGCAGGTCTTCGTTCGGGTTCTCGTGCAACGCGAACGGCAGGTCCTTCGCGGCGTTGAGGATCTCGACCTTGTCCGCCAGCACCTCCACCGTGCCGGTGCGCAGCTTGTCGTTCACCGACAGCCGCTGGCGCAGCGTGCCGGTGACGCGCACGCAGTATTCGTAGCCCAGCTCGCCGGCCACGGTGAACGCCTCGGCGTTCTCGCGTTCCACCACCACCTGCGCCAGCCCCTCGTGGTCGCGCAGGTCGACGAAGGCCACGTGGGCCTGCAGGCGGATCTTGTTGACCCAGCCGCACAGGGTGACGGTCTGGCCGAGCAGCGAC
>JAJZGE010000390.1 GCA_021798675.1 Pseudomonadota bacterium
ATGTCGGCTACAAACAGACTCGCGCACCACAGCCCGAGCAGCCACGCGAACAGCAGCCCCCACCAGGCCGAATAGAAGGCCAGATGGGTGTTCAGCGGAAACAGCATCACGCCCAGCGCCAGCGTGACGGGGAACGCCCGCGCGCGCGCCGCCGCACCGACCCGCCGCCATGCGCGCAGCGCCAGCGTCACGCCGGCCAGCCACAACAGCAGGCCGATTGCGCCGGTCTCGGTGAGAATTTCCAGCACGATCTGGTGCGCGTGGCAGGCGCCCTCCCCCACGCCGCACGGTTCGGCGACAAGGAAGTGGTCGTTGGGCGGCACGTAGTGCGGGTACGCATAGCGGAAGCCGCGCACGCCGACACCGTTGATCGGATGCGCCGCAATCATCTTCAGACTGGCGTGCCAGATGTCGAGGCGGCCGCTGAGCGCGGTGTTGATGGAGTGGTCGGTGCCGCGCAGCGCCAGCAGGGTGCGGTCCATCCGGTCCTGGAAGCGGGTGGAGGTTTTCCAGGCGATGCCGCCGGCCAGCGTCATCAGCAGTCCGGCGATCACGCAAAGCCCGACAAAGCGCCGCGGCGAGCTGGCCTCGCGCCAGGCAAAGCCCAGCGCCACCAGGCCGTAGCACAGCCACGCGGCGCGCGAGCCGGCCAGCAGCACCGGCCCCAGCACCAGCACGAAGGCGACCAGCAGACCGGGCCGACCCCAGCGCTGCCGCGCCGCCCACAGGGCAAACGGCGACAGTACCGCCAGGCTCGGCCCGAGTTTGAGATGGGTCGCGCCGAAGATGCCGGAGATGCGCTCGGCCTGGGCGTGACCGCCGAGGCTCCAGCCGGTCAGCGCCTGCACCCAGGCGTCGACGACCCACAGCGCCAGCACCAGCGCCACCGCCACATACAGCGCCTGCAGCTTGCTGTCGCGGCGGATCGCGAAGCAGGCGTACAGGCCAAGCGGCACGTAGCGCAGCAGGCCGGCCACGTCACCCCAGCTCTTGCCCGGCACGATCGAGTCGACCGCCGACAGCAGCGCGGCACCGACATACGCCGCCAGCAGCCACAGCAGCAGCCGCGCGCCGGGGTGCTGACGCAGCGCGTGCGGATCGCGCGCGAACAGCATCACCGTGCCCAGCAGGCACAGGAAAGTGCCCAGCTCGGAACTGCGCCCGAACGGCAACAGTGCGATGACCAGCCAGAACGGCAGCAGCGGCGAGCGCAGCGCGGCCTTGAGTCGGGTAGCGAACGAAATCATGGAGGAACCGGGGCGGAGGCGACCCGGCATTGTAGGCGCGCGCGCGGCGGCCGGCGCACACCGCAACTCATGCCGTGGCGGCCACTTCCTCGTACAGCGCCAGCGTGGCCAGCTGCATGTCGACCAGCCGGTAGCTCTGCAGCGGCGAGATTGGCGGGGCCACCCGCAGCAGCTCGGCGGCGCGCTCGACCAGCCGCTCGCGGTCACCCGGCGGCACGCGGCCGGCCGGATACAGCTCGGCCAGCAGCTCGCCGACGCCGCCGTGCGCATAGCCAAGCACCGGCCGACACAGCGACAGCGCCTCCACCACCGTGCGGCCGAACGACTCGGGCTTGTTCGACAGCTGCAGGATCAGCGTGGAAATCGCGTAAATGTCGCGGATGTCGTTGCGCGCGGGCGTCAGCACGACTTGCGACGTCACCCCGCGCAGGCGGATCAGTTCGTGCAGCTCGGCCAGGTAGGCTTCGCGGCCGGGCTCGATCACGCCCAGCAGCAGCAGCCGTGCCTCGATGCCGCGGCGCTTGAGATCAGCGAGCAGCTCGATCGCATCGCGATGACCCTTCAGCCGCGTGCCGCGCGCGGGCAGGGTCAGCAGTGGCGCCCCGGCGAGCGCTGGATACTCGGCCAGGAATGCCCTCTGCCAGGCCTCGTCGGGACGGTGGCCGTAGGGAAACGCGCCAGGGTCGATGCCGCGCGGAATCACCCGCACGCGGGCTGGCTCGAGCCAGGGGTAATGGCTCAACGCGTAATCCCGCATGGTCTGCGAGACCGCAATCACCCGCTCGCCGCGCAGCAGGATCGCGCTGTAGCGTCCGGGCGAATTGAGCCCGTGCACGGTGGTGACGAAGTGCGGGCGCGGCATCATCCCCTTCAGCGCCCACCAGCCCAGCCACCCCGGAAGCCGCGAACGGGCGTGCACGATATCGGGCTGCAGTTCGCGCAGCAGCCGGCGCAGGGCGCCGAAGCGTCCCAGCGTGCCGAGCGATTTGCTGCCGAGGTCAAGCTGCACGTGCTCGCTGCCCTCGGCCTGCAGCTGTTCCACCAGCCGTCCACCGGCCGAAATCACCACCGAGCGATGGCCGGCCTGCACCAGCGCGCGGGCGATTTCCAGCGCCGAGCGCTCCGCGCCGCCGGAATGCAGCGCAGGGATCAGCTGAACCACCGTCAACAGCCTGGCGGGCGCAACAATGCTGGACATGAGCTCGGGACTGGTGGCCTTCATCACTGCAGGCAAGCAAAAACAGTGCCGCAGTTCACATTATCGAGACTGGCTGCTCAGTCGCGCAGCACGTAGCGCGCGCCGCAGTAGGCGCAGGTTGATTCGCCACCGTCATCGACGATCGGCAGATAGACCTTCGGGTGGGAATTCCACAGCGCCATCCCGGGCATCGGGCATGACAGCGGGAGGTCGGCGCGCGTCACTTCGTAACGATTTTCGGCATTTGCGGGCACCAGCGGCATGGCCGCGGAAAGGGGACGCGACATCGGCAAACTCCAGGCGGGAGATCAGGCATGCGATGGTAGCAGGCGACGCTGCCCGCGCGAGTCGGGGCGGCCGCGCGCACCGATCACAAAAAACCGCGCCTCGGGGCGCGGTTTTTTGTGACTGCTCATTAACGCAGCCGTCCTGCGGACCGCCGCGTTTACTTGGCCGCGTCGGCCTTCGGCACCGAGCCTTCGGTGGTGATGTGAATGGTGATCAGGTCACTGACCATCGGCACGTAGGCGCCAATGCCGAATTCCGAGCGCTTCAGGGTGGCGGTGGCATCGAAGCCGATCGACTGCGCCTTGGTCATCGGGTGGATGCCGATCTTGTTGAGGGTGGCGTCCAGCACCACCGGCTTGGTCACGCCATGCACGGTGAGCTCGCCGGTAACCTTGAACTTGTGGCCACCCAACGGCTGCACCCTGGTGCTCTTGAAAGTCACCGTGGGGTACTTGTCGGCGTCGAAGAAATCGGCTTCCTTCAGATGCTTGTCCAGCGCCGGCACGTGCGTGTCCAGCAGGCTCAGCGGCAGCGTCACGTCCACGCTGGACCTGGCCGGATGCTGCTCGTCGAACACCAGCGTGCCCTGGCCCAGCCCGAGGTCAGCGGTGGGGTTGGAGAAGCCGAAGTGGTTCCAGCTGAACAGCACCATGGTGTGGTCGGGGTCGAGCCGGTAGGTCACCGGAGCGGCCTGCGCGGCGCCGGCATGGATGAGACCGGCGCCGGCAAGCAGGCCGGCAAGAGCGAGATG
>JAJZGE010000391.1 GCA_021798675.1 Pseudomonadota bacterium
CCGAAGAACACCACGTCGGGTTTCACGATGCCGCCGCACTGCGGGCAGGGCGGCACGTCGAAACGCGCGAAGTCCTGGTGCTCGAGGTCGGCGTCGCCATCCGGCGCGTCGATGGCGTCGAGGTCACGCCAGGCGGGATTGCGTTCCACCAGGGCATGCTGGAAGGCGTGGCGCGGTGCGCGCCAATCGCAGGCCATGCAGCGCACCGAGTCCAGCCGTCCGTGCAGGTCGACCACGCCGGTGTTGCCGGCACGCTGGTGCAGGCCGTCTACGTTCTGCGTGACCAGCAGCTCGATCCGGCCTTGCCGTTCCAGCTCGACCAGTGCACGGTGCGTGGCGTTCGGCTGCGCGTGGCCGAAGCGGCGCCAGCCGACCAGGCTGCGCGCCCAGTAGCGCTGGCGGGTGTGCGCCTCCTGCATGAAGGCCGCGAAAGTGACCGGCGGCGTGCGCTTCCACTGGCCGTCGCGGTCGCGGTAGTCGGGAATGCCCGAAGCCGTGCTGCAGCCCGCGCCGGTGAGCACGAACAGGCGCGGGTGGGCCTCGATGAAGGCTTGCAGCGGGCTCATGGGCAAGGGGCGGGAGAAGGTCCGGGCACGGCGATGCGCCTGGCCCGGACCTTCGCACGATGCATCAGGCGGCCTTGGCCTCCTGCTTCAGCGTGGCCATGTCGATCACGAAGCGGTACTTCACGTCGCCCTTGAGCATGCGCTCGTAGGCGGTGTTGATGTCCTTCATCGCGATCGTCTCGATGTCGGAGACGATGCCGTGCTCGGCGCAGAAGTCCAGCATCTCCTGCGTCTCGCGGATGCCGCCGATCAGCGAGCCGGCGAGCTGGCGGCGCTTGAGGATCAGGTTGAACACGGTGGGCGAGGGATGCGGATGCTCCGGCGCGCCGACCAGGCACAGCGTGCCGTCGCGCTTGAGCAGGGCGAGGAAGGGATCGAGGTTGTGCGACGCCGCCACGGTGCTGAGGATGAAATCGAAGCTGCCGGCGTGCTGCGCCATCTGCTCCGCATCCTTCGACACCACCACCTCGTCGGCGCCGAGGCGCTTGGCGTCGGCCTGCTTGCCGGGCGAGGTGGTGAACAGCACCACGTGCGCACCCATCGCATGCGCCAGCTTCACGCCCATGTGGCCGAGGCCGCCGAGGCCGACGATGCCCACCTTCTTGCCGGGGCCGACGTTCCAGTGGCGCAGCGGCGAGTACGTGGTGATGCCGGCGCACAGCAGCGGCGCCACGGCGGCGAGCTGCTCCGGCTTGTGGCCGATGCGCAGCACGAACTTCTCGTCCACCACGATGCTTTCGGAGTAGCCGCCCCAGGTGTTCTCGCCGCCGAACATCGGGCCGTTGTAGGTGCCGGTGAAGCCGTTCTCGCAGTACTGCTCCTCGCCCTCGGCGCAGGAAGCACAGTGCTGGCAGCTGTCCACCATGCAGCCCACGCCCACGGTGTCGCCGGGCTTGAACTTGGTCACCCCGGCGCCGACCGACGTCACGGTGCCGACGATCTCGTGGCCGGGGACGGAGGGATAGAGCGTGTTCTGCCATTCGTTGCGCGCGGTGTGCAGATCGGAGTGGCACACGCCGCAATACAGGATGTCGATCTTCACGTCATGCGGGCCGGGTTCGCGGCGTTCGATGCTGAGCGGCGCCAGCGGCTGGCTGGCGGAGGTGGCTCCGTAGGCGCGGGTCTGGGTCATGCGGATTCTCCGGGGATGGGTGATGCAGGCGGCAGAGTCTACGCTTCGCGACGCAAAATCAAAGCCATTGAAGCGCGCTGCGGAGATACCCATGTGACAGGGATTGTCCCCACCGAGAGCCTGCCATGTCCGACCTCTCCGCCCTCCCGATCCATGGCCGCTGGCCGGCGCAGCATCCCGATCGCATCCAGCTGTATTCGCTCAACACGCCGAACGGCGTGAAAGTGTCGATCATGCTGGAGGAAACCGGCTTGCCCTACGAGGCGCACCTGGTGGACATCGGCCAGGACGAGAGCCACCTGCCCGAATTCCTCGCGCTCAATCCCAATGGCAAAATCCCCGCGATCGTCGATCCCGACGGCCCAGGTGGAAAGCCGCTGGCCTTGTTCGAGTCGGGTGCGATCCTCCTGTATCTCGCCGAGAAAAGCGGCCAGTTCCTGCCCGCCGATCCGGCGCAGCGCTGGGAAACGATCCAGTGGGTGTTTTTCCAGATGGCCTCGATCGGGCCGATGTTCGGCCAGGTGGGTTTCTTCCACAAATACGCCGGCCGCGAGTACGAGGACAAGCGGCCGCTGGCGCGCTACGTCAACGAGTCGAAGCGCCTGCTCGGCGTGCTGGACGAACGTCTCGCCACGCGCCAGTGGATCATGGGCGACGAATACACCATCGCCGACATCGCCACGCTGGGCTGGGTCAACAACCTGATTGGCTGGTACGACGCGGGCGCACTGGTCGAATACCACCGCCTCAGGCATGTCGACGCCTGGCTGCAACGCGGCCTGGCGCGGCCGGCGGTGCAGCGCGGCCTGAAGATTCCGTCCAAGGGTTGAGCGCGATCAACGACACGGCCGGCAGACGGGGAGACGGACGATGGGCAAGGTATTGGTGACGGGTGGCAGCGGCTTCATCGGCAGCCACTGCATCCTGCAGTTGCTGGCAGCGGGCCACGAAGTGCGCACCACGGTGCGCAACCGCCGACGCGGGGACACGGTACGCACCATGCTGCGGCAAGGCGGCGCCGAACCGGGCGAACGGCTGTCCTTCGCCGAGGCCGACCTCGAGCGCGATGCGGGATGGGCGGACGCCGTAGCCGGTTGCGACTACGTGCTGCACGTGGCCTCGCCGTTTCCGCCGACGCTGCCGAAACACGAGGACGAGCTGATCGTGCCGGCGCGCGAGGGCGCCTTGCGCGTGCTGCGTGCCGCGCGCGACGCCGGAGTGCGGCGCGTGGTGCTCACCTCCTCGTTCGCCGCGGTCGGCTACGGCCATCCGTCGCAGGCGGCGGCGTTCGACGAAACCGCTTGGACCGACGTCGGGGGCGACGACGTGCAGCCCTACGCGAAGTCCAAGACGCTGGCCGAGCGTGCGGCGTGGGATTTCATCGCGCGCGAGGGCGGTGCGCTGGAACTGTCCGTGATCAATCCGGTCGGCGTGTTCGGCCCGGTGCTGGGGCCGGACTATTCCACCTCGATCCTGCTGGTGCAGCGCCTGATGGACGGCGCCATGCCCGGTTGCCCGAAGCTGCGGTTCGGCGTGGTGGACGTGCGCGACGTGGTCGACCTGCACCTGCGCGCGATGAGCGACCCGGCCGCGAACGGCGAACGTTTCCTCGCCGTGTCCGGCGACTTCATGTCGATCCGCGACATGGCCTTGGTGCTGAAGCGGCGATTGGGCGCAGCGGCGCGCAAGGTGCCCACGTTGCCATTGCCGAACTGGCTGGTGCGGCTCGCCGCGCTGCGCGACCCGGCGGTGAAGCAGATACTCCCCGAGCTCGGCAAG
>JAJZGE010000392.1 GCA_021798675.1 Pseudomonadota bacterium
CGGGCTGTGCAGCGGACTGGTGCAGGCGGTGCTGGTGCGCCGGCTGATGCCGAAGCTGGGCGAGCGGCGGCTGATCCTGGCCGGGCTGACGCTGTGCATCATCGGCTATGTGTTCTTCGGGCTGGCGCCGGTGGCGTGGCTGTTCGTGCTGGGCATTCCGTTCCTGTGCCTGGGCGGCCTCGCCGGGCCGCCGGCGCAGTCGCTGCTGACGCAGCAGGTCGACCCGCACGAACAGGGCCGCCTGCAGGGTGCGCTGACCAGCCTGGCCAGCCTCGCGGGCATCTTCGGCCCGGCGCTGTTCGCCAACCTGTTCGCGCTGTTCATCAGCAACCACGCGCCGGTCAGGCATCTGCCGGGCGCGGCGTTCGTGCTGGCCGCGTTGCTGCTGCTGACGGCTGCCGTGCTGGCGACCCGCGTCACCCGCCCGCGCCACGGTGTGGTGATCCCGGCAACCGGCGCCATCACGCCGGCCATGCCCTTCAATGAATTTTCCAGCGAACCGCTTTCCCACGATCCACCGGAGATTTCCCGATGACCATTTCCATGTACCAGGCTTCCGTCCCCGTCTTCGTGCGCGCGCTGACCAACCTTGCCCATGTGTTGAAGAAGGGCGAAGCGCACGCCGCGGCGAAGGGCATCACCGACGAGGTGCTGCTGCAGACGCGGCTGATCCCCGACATGCTGCCGCTGGTCAGGCAGGTGCAGATCGCCGCGGACATGGCCACGCGCGGCGCCGCCCGCCTGGCCGGCGTCGAGCCGCAGGCGTTCGAGGACAACGAGACCACGCTGGCCCAGCTGCAGGCGCGCATCGAGCGCGCGCTCGCTTACGTCAAGACATTCACGCCCGCGCAGATCGACGGCAGCGAGGCGCGCGCGATCGTGCTGAAGATGCGCACCGGCGAGCTCAACTTCACCGGCCAGAACTATCTGCTGCAATTCGTGCTGCCGAACCTGTTCTTCCACTGCACCACCACCTACACGATCCTGCGCGAAGCCGGCGCCGAGCTGGGCAAGAGCGACTTCATCGGCAGCGACTAGTCGCAACGGCACCACTCGCGACGCGGCCGGTACGTGCCCGGCCGCGTTACCCATCCTGCACGCCGTGACGCACACCACTGCGTCACTTGACGTGCAGCGTCACTTCCCTGCACGCACCGTCCGCCTGCGCAGACCTGCGCAGATCGGCACCGCCGATTGCGGCGCTCCGCGCCGGTCCGGCACGATGATCCGGCGACACCCGCGGCCGCCGGCCACGCGCAAAGTGTTATGCCCATCACAAAACGTCCGGTCGGCGACGGTGCGATACGCACCCTGATCGCTGCCTTCGCGCATGCATCGCTCGAATCTGTGACTCGCTCGACATTCCGCCCGCTGCCACTGGCTCGCTGCCTGCATCCTCCTGCATGAGCTTCCCCACTCCCCTGCGTGAGCACACAGTCATGGAACAGGTCATCGAATACATCATCGTCGGCGGTCCCGAGCATGGCCTGATCTGCCGCGCGCCGCTGCCGTCGGTGCCACCGCAGGCGATCGCGATCTCCAGCAACGACGGCCAGCTGTGCCGCGTGGCCGCACGTCGCCATTCGGACGACATAGCCATGCGTATGCTGCTGCTGCATCCGCATGCGACCGGCGAACAGTTCCGCACCATGCTGGCCGCGTGAGCCACCACGCGGCACCTTTCACAGCTTCCGGTGGGTTCCGGCGCCCGCCCCTGCTCTCCCCCGAGCCAAGGCCCGAGCCCATCGGAAGCTGCCTTTTCACCCATCGCCAAACCGCTGGCTGAGGCGCAGGCAATCCGCCGGACCTGCAGTGAACGCCTCCCTGGGCTGCAGCACGACCGCCACCGGGCGCGTCCTCGCCGGCCGCCGCCGCAATCGCCGCACGCGAAGCGCCCACGCAGCCCGCCTTGTTCCGATCGTACGGCGCGTCGACAATGGCGCGCCCGGCCGCAGCACCGCTGTCGCCTTTGTGCCGAACGAGCGAGCGCGCCCAAGCATGCTGCGACTGACCGACCTCAAACTGCCGCTGGATCACAC
Source organism: Pseudomonadota bacterium (assembly GCA_021798675.1). The sequence continues at coordinate 2,040 of JAJZGE010000392.1, forward strand.
CGAGGCCGATCTCGCCAAGGCGATCCGCACACGGCTGAAGCTCGGCGCGCACGACCTGCTCGGCTACGCCGTGGCCAAGCGCAGCCACGATGCACGCAAGCGCGGCGCAATCGTGCTGATCTATGCGCTGGACCTCACGCTGGCCGACGAGGCCGCGGTGCTGGCGCGCTTCGCCGATGATCGCCATGTCGGACCCGCTCCCGACACCCGCTATCGTTTCGTCACGCAGGTCGCGCAGGCCCCGGCGCATCGCCCGGTGGTGATCGGCACCGGCCCGTGCGGCCTGTTCGCCGGGCTGCTGCTGGCGCAGATGGGGTTTCGCCCGATCATCCTGGAGCGCGGCAAGGCGGTGCGCGAACGCACCAGGGACACCTGGGACCTGTGGCGCAAGCGCAACCTGCACCCGGAGTCGAACGTGCAGTTCGGCGAGGGCGGCGCCGGCACGTTTTCCGACGGCAAGCTGTACAGCCAGATCCGCGACCCGCAGCACCATGGCCGCAAGGTGCTGACCGAGTTCGTCAAGGCCGGCGCCCCGGAGGAGATCCTGTGGGTGAACAAGCCGCACATCGGCACCTTCCGGCTGGTGACGATGGTGGAGAACATGCGCGCCACGATCGAATCGCTCGGCGGCGAGATGCGCTTCGGCAGCCGCGTCGATGACCTGCTGATCGACACCGATGCCGCCGGTGCGCGCCAGCTGCGCGGGGTGATGCTGGCCGGCGGCGAGCAGATCCGCACCGATCACGTGGTGCTGGCGGTGGGCCACAGCGCGCGCGACACCTTCGCCATGCTGCACGCGCGCGGTGTGCATCTGGAGGCGAAGGCCTTCTCGATCGGCTTCCGCGTCGAGCATCCGCAGTCGATCATCGACCGCGCCCGTTTCGGTGCGCAGGCCGGCCACCCGCTGCTCGGCGCGGCCGACTACAAGCTGGTGCATCACGCCAGCAACGGTCGCGCGGTCTACAGCTTCTGCATGTGCCCGGGCGGCACCGTGGTGGCCGCCATGTCCGAACCCGGGCGCGTGGTGACCAACGGCATGAGCCAGTATTCGCGCAACGAGCGCAACGCGAATGCAGCCATTGTGGTCGGCATCGACCCGGTGGATTTCACGCCCTACGATGCCAGCGGCAGCCCGCTGGCCGGCATCGCGCTGCAGCGTGCGCTGGAAAGCCAGGCGTACCTGCTGGGCGGCGAAAATTACAACGCGCCGGGCCAGCTGGTCGGCGATTTCCTCGCCGGCCGCGCCTCGCGCGAGTTTGGCGAGGTGCTGCCCTCGTTCAAGCCCGGCGTGACCCTGGGCAGCCTCGACCGTGCCCTGCCGGCCTACGCGATTGACGCCATCCGCGAGGCGATGCCCGCGTTCGAGCGCCAGATCAAGGGCTTCGCGCTGCACGACGCGGTGTTCACCGGGGTGGAGACGCGCACCTCCTCGCCGAT
>JAJZGE010000393.1 GCA_021798675.1 Pseudomonadota bacterium
AATTGCGACCGGCCGCGACCGGCGCCGATCGATCGCACACGCTGCTGCGCGGCGACACCACGCGCTGGTTCGCGCCGGAGGCGCTGAGCGCCGCGCAGCAGCCGTTTGCCGCTCGCCTCGATGCGCTGCGGCTGGCCCTCAACCGGGCGCTGTTGCTGGGCCTGGTCGACAGCGAGTCGCACTACGCGGTGTACGCGCCGGGCGCGATCTACGCGCGCCATCTCGATCAGCTGCGACACAGCGATGCGCGCGTGCTGTCGGCGGCGTTCTATCTCAACCACGCGTGGCGGGACGCCGACGGCGGCGCGCTGCGGCTGCACCTGGCCGACCGCACGCATCGCGACATCTATCCGCGGGCCGGCACACTGCTGCTGTTCCTGTCGGCCGAGTTCGAGCACGAAGTGCTGCCGGCCACGCGCCAGCGCATGAGCATCGCGTGCTGGATGCGCCAGCGTGAGCTGGGTGCGCGCGGCTGAGACTGCGCGGCGCTCACGCACATCAGGCGCCGGCGCACCCGATCCGCGACCGGCCATCCCTGGTCGGCCTGAGAGGTTGAATAGTCACAGCCTCTCAGCGCCGATCGGCGATGGCGTTGAAGCGCGCCGCGATGTAGTCGTCGGTGAAACTGGTCATGCCGTAGCCGCGGATGAAGCCGCAGTGGCCGCCATAGTCGGCGATGTCCAGCTCGATGTTCGGCGGCAGCTGCAGCTGCTCGAACGCGTTGACCGGAATCACCGGATCGTCGCGCGCGGTGAGGATGGTGGCCGGAATCTGCATCGCCTTGAGCGCATCGCCGGCCACCGAATAGCCATCCAGATAGGCTTCCAGCGAATCGAAATCGGTGTGCCGCAGCACCAGCGACTCGGTCAGCCCGCGCAGGCTCTGCTTGAGTTCGGACATCTCGAAATACTGGTGCTGCGGAAACGCCGCCTGCTTGGCCTGCAGCGAGCGCCGCCATTTCTGCATGAAGTAGGCCTGATAGAACCACGGCGCCTGCTGCTCCAGCGAGAACAGGCCCTCGGCCGGATCGATGATCGGGCAGACCGCCAGCGCGTATTCCAGGGGGATGCCGCGCGCGGGCGCCTGCAGCGCGGCGCGCAGTGCGAAGTTGCCGCCCAGCGAAAACCCGGCCAGCGCGATCGGCCGGGCCGGCCAGCGTTGCGCGATGTCGCCCAGCGCCAGCACCACCTCGTCGATGCGGCAGGAATGGAACAGCGCCTCGTTCAGCGCGAAGCTGTCCCCGTGATCACGGAAGTTGAGCCGGAACACGTCCCAGCCATCGGCCAGCAGGCGGCTGCCGGTCTGCAGCACGTAGGTGGAATCCAGGCTGCCTTCCCAACCGTGGAACAGCACCGCCAGCCCGCGCGGCTGCGGCCGGTTTTTCTGCGCGGTATACGCACCGCTGAGGCGCACGCCCTCGCCGCCGCTCACGGTGACCGGCTCGGCACCTTCCAGCACGGTGCGCGCCGCGCGCGGCAGCAGGAGACGCCGCACGCCACTGGAGGAAAGCATGGTCTGGATGTGGCCGCTGCGCAGCGGCCACGGTGGGCGGAAATCGGCGCCGCGCGGCAAACTCATGCGGCCGGTTCGCGCGCGCGGAGGGGCGCCGCAGCGGCCGCGGCGGTGGGCGCATCGGCGTCGCCGAGTGCGGCCGCGATGCGCTCGCGCGACAGTTCGGCCATGCGCCGGCGCGCATCCGGGCTGGGCGGCACCGGCTCCAGAAAATGCACCTCGGCATCCATGGGCGCGCCGCCGAGCAGGCGCAGGATGTTCTGCACGAAACTCTCGTGCTCGCGGAAGCCGGCGTCGATGATGCGCCGGCCATCGCGCACGAAGCGCAGCGCCACCGGCTGCACCGGCACCGCGGCGTCCAGCGCTGCCTGGAAGATGCGCGCGTGGAATACCTTGAGCACGCCGTGATAGCCGGTGCCGCCTTCCGGAAACACCGCCACCGAGCGGCCACCGCGCAGCCGTTCCACCATCACCTGCATCACGCTGGACAGCGAATGATTGCTGCCGCGGCGGTGGAAGATGGTGCCGCCGTTGGCGGCCATCCAGCCGATCAGCGGCCAGCGGGCGATCTCCGCCTTGGCCACGAAGCAGGCCACGCGCTGGCTGTACAGCAGTTCGATATCGGTCCACGAGGTGTGGTTGGCGACGAACAGCACCGGATCGTGCAGTGGCTGTCCGATGCGCACCGAGCGCATGCCGAAGATGCGCAGCAGCCGCGTCGACCACCAGCGGATCGCCCGATGGGCGAACGGCTCGCGGCCCTGCTGCATCAAAGCGCGCTGGTTCCAGCGCACGATCAGCGCGCACACCAGGATGCCCATCACGATGTGCAGCAGCAGCTGCGGCACGCGCCACAGGTAGCGCAACGGGCGCAGCGGATCGTGTTCGGCGGCAGGGACAGTGTCGGTGCTCATCAGTCCCTCAGTTTAGCGTTAGTTGGCGACGACGCCATGCGCGCCGGATGCGCGGCGCAAGTGCTTGCGACGACGCGCTGCGCTTTGCGCGTCCTGGTGGCCCCACCCCTCGCCTGCGTCATTTTTCCAGCTGCCCCAGCGGCAGCGAGGGCGAGCGTTTGACCGTGCGCAGCACGAAGCTGGAATTGACGTCGGCGACGCCGGCGGCGTTCAGCAGATGGTCGAGCAGGAAGCGCGAAAAGTCCTTGAGGTCGGCCACGTACACGTGCAGCAGATAGTCCATGTCGCCGGTGAGCGCGTGGCAGGCGACCACCTCGTTCCAGCCGCGCACGTGCTCGACGAACGGCTCGATCGCGGCCGCCTCGTGCTTGCTCAGCTGCACCCGCACGAACGCCTGCAGGCCCAGGCCCACCGCCTGCGGATCGACCTGCGCAGCGTAACCGGTGATCACCTTGTCAGACTCCAGCCGCTGCAACCGGCGCAGGCAGGCCGAGGGCGACAGGCTGACCCGCTCGGCCAGCTCGGCGTTGGTGATGCGGCCGTCGCCCTGGAGTACGGCGAGCATGCGCAAATCGGTACGGTCGAGAGTATTCATGCTGCAAGATACCTTCACAAAGGGTTTGTCAGACGCATGAATAGTGCAACTGTCCGGCGTGATGAGGCAATAAAACAAGCTTCATGCGGGGCTGCGGCCGTATGCTGTTGCACTCAGCAATCGCTACGGAGGCCGCCATGGACACGCCCCGCAAAATCGCCCACCAGCAGACCGACCGCGGCTACGTGCCGGTCTACGCCACCGGTGTGGTGGAGCAGCCGTGGGCCAGCTACAGCGCCACCGACCACGCGGTGTGGGACACCTTGTACAAGCGCCAATGCGAGCTGCTGCCTGGCCGCGCCTGCCGCGAATTCCTCGACGGGGTGGAACGCTTCGGTCTCGGCGACGGCGGCATTCCGAAATTCTCCGAATTGAACACCGTGCTCGGCGCGGCCACCGGCTGGGAGGTGGTGGGCGTGGAAGGCCTGCTGCCC
>JAJZGE010000394.1 GCA_021798675.1 Pseudomonadota bacterium
CCATCACCAGCAGGTTCGACGGCTGCGCGAACAGCTTGGCCAGCAGCAGGCGGTTGCGCTCGCCGCCGGAGAGCCGGGTGATCGGTGCGCGGGCGCGCTCGGGCGAAAACAGGAAGTCCTGCAGGTAGCCGATGATGTGCTTGCGCTGGCCGTTGAGCTCGATGTACTCGCGGCCCTCGGCCACGTTGTCCAGTGCGTTCTGCGTGTCGTCGAGCTGCAGCCGGTGCTGGTCGAAGTAGGCGATCTGGATGCCGGTGCCCAGCGTGGCGCTGCCGCGCTCGGGCTTCAGTTCGCCCAGCATGATCTTCAGCAGGGTGCTCTTGCCGGCGCCGTTGGGGCCGATGATGCCGATGCGGTCGCCGCGCATCACCGTGGTGGTGAGGTCGTCGATCAGCACGCGCCCGCCGTAGCTCTGGTGCACGTGTTCCAGATCGATCACCTTCTTGCCGGAGGCCTGCGCGTTGGCCGCGGTCATCTTCACGTTGCCGCCCAGCTCGCGACGCTCCGCGCGTTCCACGCGCAGCGCCTTCAGCGCACGCACGCGGCCTTCGTTGCGCGTGCGGCGGGCCTTGATGCCCTGGCGGATCCACACTTCTTCCTGCGCCAGCTTCTTGTCGAACAGCGCGTTGGCCTGCGCCTCGGCGTGCAGGCGTTCCTCGCGGCGGCGCAGGTAGTTGGCGTAGTCGCCGGGCCAGTCGGTGAGCTGGCCGCGGTCGATCTCGACGATGCGCGTGGCCAGCGCCTGCAGGAAGCTGCGGTCGTGGGTGACGAACAGCAGGCTGCCGTCGAAGGATTTCAGGAAGCCTTCCAGCCAGCCGATCGCCTCGATGTCGAGGTGGTTGGTGGGTTCGTCCAGCAGCAACACGTCGGGCTTGCGCACCAGCGCCTGCGCCAGCAGCACGCGGCGCTTCATGCCGCCGGAGAGCGCGGCGAAGTCGGTGTCGGCGGGCAGTTCGAGCCGGGTCAGCACCTCGGTGACGCGGCGGTCGAGATCCCAGCCGTGGCGCGCCTCGATCTCGTGCTGCACGTCGCCCAGCGCGTCGAGGTCGCCTTCGTGCAACAGGTGGTGGTAACGCGCCAGCAGCCGGCCGAGGTCGCCCAGGCCCTGCGCCACCACGTCGAACACGCTGCCGGCGGTGCCCTGTGGCACCTCTTGCGCCATGCGCGCGACGACGATGCCGTTCTGCACGCGCACTTCGCCGTCGTCGGGCCTCAGCTCGCCGGCGATCAGCTTCATCAGGGTGGATTTGCCTTCGCCGTTGCGGCCGACGATGCACACGCGCTCGTTGCGGTCGATGGACAGGTCGACGTGTTCGAGCAGGAGGGGGCCGCCGATGCTGAAATCGACGCGCTGGAGTTGGATCAGGGACATCGCGCCATTCTAGCCGGCGGCGGCCCTGGCCGAATGCCCGCCTTGACTGGCGTGGCTGAACAATCTCTTCTGGAACATATATTTAACGAAATTATTTCAAGTCTTGCCTATGGAATTTGGCGCGGCCTTGGGGTATGGTCGCGCCGGGGCAGGGCATCGTTTTGTAATCTGTTTGCGAGGAATCGGGGTGGCCATCGAATCGACGTGGCTGGGGCGGATGCTGTTTCGCATGCGCACGGTACTGGCGCTGGCGCTTTTGTGCGGCCTCGGCAGCTTTGCCTGCGCGGCGCATGCCGGCTACGCGGCCATCGTCGTGGACGGCAATACCGGCCAGATCATCGAACAGGTCAACGCCGACCAGCGCGACTATCCCGCCTCGCTCACCAAGATGATGACGCTCTACATCGCCTTCCAGCAGTTGAAGAGCGGCAAGTTGAGCTTCGACCAGCAGCTGCCGGTATCCGCATGGGCGGCGAGCCGGCCGCCCACCAAGCTGGGGCTGCGCCCCGGTTCGACCATTGCGGTGCAGGACTGCATCCTCGGCATGGTCACCAAGTCGGCCAACGACGCCGCCAGCGTGATGGCCGAGGGCATCGGCGGCAGCGAGAGCCGCTTCGCCGAGATGATGAACGCGCAGGCCGCGTTGCTTGGCATGAGCCACACCCACTTCGCCAACGCTTCCGGCCTGCCCGACCCGAACAACGTCTCCACCGCGCACGACCTGGTGAAGCTGGCGATGGCGCTGTACCGCGATTTCCCGCAGTACGCGCACTTCTTCGCCACGCAGGAGTTCGTGTTCCACGGCCACATCGTGCGCGGGCACAACAACTTGATGTACCGCTATCCGGGCATGGATGGCCTGAAGACCGGATTCACCGACGCCTCCGGTTTCAACCTCGCCTCCACCGCCGTGCGCGACGGCCAGCGCCTGTTCGCCGTGGTGCTGGGCAGCCGCACCGCCTATGTGCGCGACCGCCTGATGGCGCGCCTGCTGGATGACGGCTTCGACGGTCGTCCCACTCCGCCGATCCTGGTGGCGCAGGCCGCTGGCGTGCGTCCAGGCAGTCGCGCCGCACGCCTGCTCGAAGCGATCTCGCCGATCCAGACCGCCGAGGCGGATACCCTGCCGGCTTCGCAGCGACGCGCGACGCCGGTACGCAAGACGCGGCACGGCAAGCCAACGACCGTGGCCAGCCGCGGATGCGTGGCACGCAAGGGAAGCACTTGCCGTCGGGTCGCCAAGCGGCGCGCACACCACGCGGAGACGCACCTGGCGAAGCGTCGTGAATCGGCCAAGAAGCCGGTGGTAGTCGCCTCGCGCCGCGAATCGGACGGTTAGCCGCCACGCCCAACTAGGCTATCCTGCGCCCCTGCAGCGCGTGGCGGCACGGTGTGCGCGCGTGCCAACGCACAGGGGCCTCCATGACCGGTCATTTGACCGACCGTTATCTGCTCGCCAAGCGCATCGCCATGGGTGTGCTGGAGACCGTCGCGTCCAGGCGCGACGCCGCGATCGACCGCGAATGCGGCGGTGACGAAGCGCTGGCGCGCGAAGTGCGCTGGATGATCGCCGCGATCGAAAGCAGCCACACCGCCACGCTGCCGTTGGCGCCGGGCGATACGGTGGACCTCAGTGGCCTCGATGCGCAGGCCAACGCGCCGCGTCGCTACCGCCTCGTGCGCCGGCTCGGCGAAGGCGGCATGGGCGTGGTCTACCTTGCCGAGCGCGAGGATGGCGGCTTCGTGCAGCAGGTGGCGCTGAAGGTGCTTGGCGCCGGGGCGGTCGGATCGCCCACGCTGCAGGAGCGTTTCGCGCGCGAGCGGCAATTGCTGGCACGGCTGGAGCACCCCGGCATCGCGCGCCTGCTCGACGGCGGCGTGCTGGCCGACGGCCAGCCTTTCCTGGCGATGGAATACGTCGAGGGCGAGCGCATCGACGCGTGGTGCGAGCGACACGGGCTGGACCTGCGCCAACGCGCGCAGCTGTTCCTCAAGGTCTGCGCCGCGGTGGAGTATGCCCACCGCAACCTGGTGATCCACCGCGACCTGAAGCCCGCCAACATCCTGGTCGATGCGCG
>JAJZGE010000395.1 GCA_021798675.1 Pseudomonadota bacterium
GCGGCGGCTTCCACCAGGGTGGCGGCGATCCCGGCCGCGTCCAGCGCGATCGCCAGGCTGGCGCCGACCAGGCCGCCGCCGATGATCAGCACGCCGGGATCACCCGGCGGCAGGGAGTTCTCGGAAAGATTCATGTGCCGATGATACGCGCAAGGTTTTGCCGATGAGCCAGCCCACGCCGTGAATCAGCCTGCACCCGGCGGCGGGCGCGGCACGCTCGTCAATGTGGGCTAAACTGGCGGTCTGTCATTGAAGCGCACTCGGAGCTATGCATGGCCAACACGCAGACCCAACGCCTGGGCATCTTCCTGCTGCTCGCCCTGGCGATGGCCGCCACCCGGATCCATCATTTCGGTGCCGTGCCGGACGCCAGCTGGGGTGCGTTCTTCCTCGCCGGATTCTGGCTGCGCGGGTCGGCACGCTGGGCATTTCCGCTGCTGATTGCCGAAGCGGTGCTGATCGATTTTCTGGTGATCACCGGCCAGGGCATCGATTTCTGGAGCCATTACTGCGTGTCGCCAGCCTACTGGTTCATGCCCGTGTATTTCGGCGCGCTGTGGCTGGGCGGCAGCTGGCTGGCGCGGCGCCAGCCGGGGCTGCGGCTCTCCTCGCTGTGGCTGGCGCTGGCCGCGCTGCTGACCAGCGAGGCGGCCTGCTACCTGATTTCCAACGGCAGCTTCTACTGGATCAGCGCCAACGTGCCGCAGCCGCGCAGTTTCGGCGACTGGCTGGTCAACCTGGGTGACTGGTATGCACCGTTTCTGGGCATCACCGCGCTGTACGTCGGCATCGGCGCCGTGCTGCACGTGCTGGTGACGCAGCTGGCACGCACGCTGCGCCAGTCGGGCCGGGCAGGCCTTCGCCACTAGGTCGACCACGGCATGGGCAACCGGCTCTCCAGGATCTACACCCGCACCGGTGACGATGGCAGCACCGGCCTGGGCGACGGCACGCGGGTGGCAAAGGATTCGCTGCGCGTGGCCGCCTATGGCACGGTGGACGAACTCAACAGCACGCTCGGCATGGTGCTGGCGGTCGAGGGCATCGACGCGGCCGTGGCCGAGGTGCTCGGCCAGGTGCAGCACGCGCTGTTCGACCTCGGCGGCGAACTGTGCATCCCCGGCATGGCGATGATCGAGGATGCCGACATCGACCGGCTGGAGCAGGTGCTGGACGGCTTCAACGAACCGCTGCCGCCGCTGAAGGATTTCATCCTGCCCGGTGGCGGCATGGCGGCAGCATGCTGCCACCTGGCGCGCACGGTGTGCCGGCGCGCCGAGCGCGAGGTGATCGCGCTGGCGCGGGTCGAGCCGGTGCGGCCGCAGGCGCAGCGCTATCTGAACCGGCTGTCCGACCTGCTGTTTGTGCTGTGCCGCGTGCTGACGCGCGCCAGCGGTCACGGCGAAGTGCTGTGGCAGCACGCGCGCCGACGCCCGCCGGCGGCCGGCTGAGGCAACGCCATGCTGCAGCTCTACACCCACGCCGACTGCCTGCGCCATGACAACGGCGCCAGCCACGCGGAGAGGCCTGCGCGGCTGCGCGCGGTGCTGCAGGCACTGGATCAGGATCACTTCGCCGCGCTCGACCGCATCGAGGCGCCGCGCGCCAGTCGCGAACAGCTGCTGCGCGTGCACAGCGCCGCACACGTCGACCGCGTGCTGGGCAGCGTGCCCACGCACGGGGTGGTGCAGCTGGACCCGGACACCTGGCTCTCGCCCGGCTCGGACGAGGCCGCCCTGCGTGCCGTCGGCGCCGTCTGCGCCGCAGTGGACGCGGTGCTCGGCGGCACCGCCGAACGCGCCTTCTGCGCGGTGCGCCCGCCCGGCCACCATGCCACCGCCGATCAGGCAATGGGCTTCTGCCTGTTCAACAACATCGCGGTGGCCGCGGCGCACGCGCTGCACAAGCACCAGCTGAAGCGGGTGGCGATCGCCGATTTCGATGTGCATCACGGCAATGGCACGCAGGCGATCTTCGAGCGCGACCCGCGCGTGCTGTTCGTGTCGAGCCACCAGTCGCCGCTGTATCCGGAGACCGGCGGCGAGGACGAGTGCGGGGTGGGCAACATCGTCAACGGCACGCTGCCGGCCGGCAGCGGCTCCCACGCGTTCCGCGAACTGTGGCACGAGCGGCTGCTGCCGCGGATGCATGCGTTCAGGCCGCAGCTGGTGCTGGTGTCGGCCGGCTTCGACGCGCATCGCAGCGACCCGCTGGCCGATCTGCGGCTGGGCACCGAAGACTACGCGTGGATCACCGAGCGGCTGGTGAGCGTGGCCCGCAAGCATGCCGGCGGGCGGCTGGTTTCCACCCTGGAAGGCGGCTACGACCTGACCGCGCTGGCCGCCAGCGTCGCCGCGCACGTCACCGCCCTGCAGGGCTGAGACGTGCGGCGGCTGGCGCCGCATCGACGCCACCGGCGCGGCGGCCGCAAAGGTTTGCCTGCCTTCGATGGGGCGTTTCTGCTAGCTTAACCAGCCTTCAAACCCACAGAATCGACCGTGACGTCCAAGCTCCCCCCGCGTCGCCTGCTGGCCGTGGCTGCCGCACTCGCCCTGTTCGGCACCCACGCTGATGCCATGGGCGGTCACACCCGCCCCAAGACTTCGCTGGACGGGGCGGAGCAGTCCTGTCCGCTGGGCTCGTTCCACTGCGCGCCGCGACCCTACAGCTACGCGATGTGCCGGCCGAACGCGCTGCTGGAGTTCTACGACCCCAGCCTGGGCACCAACACCGCCCTGCGCGACACCAGCCGCACGCTGGTGCAGGCGAAGCAGGTGGACAGCTCCAACCAGTCGGTCTATCACCTGGCCGGCAACGTCAGGCTGCAGCGCGCCGACCAGCTCCTGCAGGCGGACACCATCGACTACAACAACGACACCACCGACTACGACGCACGCGGCAACGTGCGCTATCAGGAAGCCGGCCAGCTGCTGGCGGGCAGCCACATGCGCGGCAACACCGAGGCCAGCCGCGGCATCGCCGACAACGTGCGCTACCAGATGCTCGACGCGCGCGGCAACGGCGTGGCGAAGCAGGGGCAGATGCTGGACGCGCAGCACACCCGCTACAGCATGGCGACCTATTCCACCTGCGATGTCGGCCATCACGTGTGGGAGTTCCGTGGCAAGTCGATCACGGTAAACAAGGACACCGGCGTGGGCACGGCGCGCGACGCCACCCTGCGGCTCGGCAATGTGCCGTTCTTCTATTTGCCGTACTTCACCTTTCCGATTGATCACCGGCGCAAGAGCGGCTTCCTGTACCCGACCATCGGCAACACCAGCCGCTCCGGTTTCCAGATCAGCACGCCGTACTACCTCAACCTGGCGCCCAACTATGACGCCACGCTGGATCCGCGCATCTACAGCCTGCGCGGCCCGATGCTGGCGGGCGAGTTCCGCTACCTGGAGTCCGGCAGCCGCGGCCAGCTCAACGTGCAGTACGTGCC
>JAJZGE010000396.1 GCA_021798675.1 Pseudomonadota bacterium
TCCAGCGTCGGCACGCTGACCTTGTGCCCGTCCCAGCTGCTGCCGGCCTTGATGCCGAACAGGTTGAAGCTGGTCGAGCCGTCCGGCCCACGCGGCATGTGCTTGCCCCACTGGGTCTCCAGCGCCGCCTGGGCCAGCACGGTGCGCACCGACAGCCCCAGCTTCTGCGCCGCGACCTCGGCATAGGGGGCCAGCGCCCGTACGAACTCCTGCGCATCCTGTGGCAGCCATTTCATTGCGCTGCGGCCCAGTTCACGGCCCGCCTCGATCACGTTGGCGAGACGGCGCTGGAACTGGTCGGCGTTGGCCGGCAGCTTGGTGGGGTCGCCGATGCCGTCGGGATCGTCCGCCGCGCCGGCCGCCGTGGGCGCGCCAATGCCACCGACCGGAGTGCCGGCGCCGGGTGTCGGCTTGGCCTGACCGCCCAACTGGCGGACCAGCATCTGGGCAATGCCGAGGCCCTTGCCGTCCTGGGCCAGGGTCACCGAGAGCTGCTGGTCGTACAAGTCGCGATAGGCCTTGCCGGCCTCGCTGTCGCCCAGCCCCTGGCCCAGGCTGTCGCTGGCCTCGCGCATGGACTTCAGCATCATCTGGGTGAACAGCGCCTCGAACTGTTTGGCCACCTCGGGCAAGGCGGCCTTGCCGTCGCGCTGCGCCGCCGCGCGCAGCTGGTCGAACCCGGACAGGTCGGTCCAGGTGCTCAGCGAGGCGTTGGCGGACAAGGCGGCGTCGGTCATGTCGGTTGGCCGGCTAGATGACCACCAGGTCGGCGTGCAGCGCGCCGGCCTGCTTCAATGCCTGCAGGATGGAAATCAGGTCGCTGGGCGAGGCGCCCACCTGGTTCACCGCACGCACGATGGTATCCAGGCTCACGCCCGGGCCGAACTTGAACATGTGCCCGCCCTGCTCGCTGACCTGCACGTTGCTCGAGGGCACCACCGCGGTCTGGCCGTTGCTGAACGGCCCCGGTTGGCTGACCAACGGCTGCTCCCCGATGGTGACGGAGATCGAGCCGTGCGCGACCGCCGCGGCGGAAACGCGTACATCCGAGCCGATCACCACGGTGCCGGTGCGCGAATTCACCACCACGCGGGCCGGCGGGGAACCGGGGGTCACGTCGAGGCTCTCGATGGCGCCCAGCCAGGCCACCTTCTGGGTGGGATCCCGCGGCACCCGCACATCGACGGTACCGCCATCCACGGCGCGCGCGGTGCCCGAGCCGTAGGTGTGGTTGATCGCATCCACGATGCGCGTGACGGTGGTGAAATCCGGCGTGTTGAGGTTGAGCCGCAGGTTGTCGCTGGAGGCGAACGAGGAGGGTACGCTGCGTTCAACCGTGGCGCCGTTGGGGATGCGGCCGCTGGCGGAGATGTTCTTCTCCACGCTGGAACCGCTCTTGCCCGACGCGGTGATGCCGCCCACCACCACGCTGCCCTGGGCCACCGCGTAGACGTTGCCGTCGGCACCGCGCAGCGGCGACATCAGCAGCTCTCCGCCGCGCAGGCTCTTGGCGTTGCCGATCGAAGCCACCGTGACGTCGATGGTCTGGCCCGGCTTGGCGAACGGCGGCAGGTCCGCGGTGATGGTCACCGCGGCCGCATTCTTCAGCTGCGGGCGCACGTTGGCCGGCACGTTGATACCGAACTGCTGCAGCATGTTCTCCAGGCTCTGGGTGGCGAACGGCGCCTGCGTGGTCTGGTCGCCGGAGCCGTCCAGGCCCACCACCAGGCCGTAACCGATCAGCTGGTTGGAGCGCACGCCACCGATCGAGGCGAGGTCGCGGATCTTGTCGGCGTGCGCGGGAATCGCCATTGCAAGGCAGAACACCGACAGCAGTGCGAAAACGCCCTGGACGAGCCGGCGCCCTGCGGCAGGAGGGGCAGATGCGCTGCGTGACGCCGCCTTGGCGCGCGTCGCGGCGACCGGGGGTGCGGCGGAGCCTGGGGTGTTCATCAGAAGGGCATCCACTTGGAATTGAAGAAGCGGGTCAGCCAGCCTTGCGTATTGGCGTCGGCGAGCGAACCGCGGCCGGTGTAGGAGATCCTGGCATCGGCGACGCGCGTCGACGGCACGGTGTTGTCCTGGCCGATGTCCTGCGGGCGCACGATGCCGGCGATGCGGATCAGCTCCTGGCCCTGGTTGATGGTGAGCAGCTTTTCGCCGCGCACCAGCAGGTTGCCGTTGGCCAGCCGCTGCACCACGGTGACGGTGATGTTGCCGGTCAGCTGGTTGCTCTGGCTGCTGGAGCCGCCGCCGTCGAAGCTGCGCGCGCTGTTGATGCCCACGCCGGCCCGGTTGAACGTCTTGCCGAGCAGCGAGGGCGCGCCGATGGTGTCCTTGTCGGTCTTGCTGGTGCTGGTGGTGGATTTCTTCACCGCCTGCGTGTTTTCCTGCAACACGATGGTGAGGATGTCGCCCGTGCGGTGCGCACGCGGGTCGGCAAACAGCTCCATGTTCTGCGCATCGTGGTAGATCGAACCGTCGGCCGGCGGCGGCGTCGAGGGCGCCACCGGCGGCGTGGCGGCCCACATCGCGTCGTCGCGCTTCTGCCTGTGCAGGGCGGCGCAGCCGGGCAACGCAAGCAGCGCAAGCAGCGCAAGCGCAGCGACGAGGTTGGGGAGAATGGCGATGGTGCGCACGACGGCGGGCCTCACATCTTGTCGGTAATGGTCTGCAGCATCTGGTCGGCGGCGGTGATGGACTTGGAGTTCATCTCGTAGGTGCGCTGGGTCTGGATCATGTCCACCATCGCCTCCACCACGTTCACGTTGGACGACTCCAGCGAGCCCTGCAGCAGGGTGCCGAGGCCGTTCAGCCCGGCCTGTCCGGTTTGCGGCGCGCCGCTGGAGGCGGTCTCCAGGTACAGGTTCTGGCCCATCGACTGCAGGCCGGCCGGGTTGATGAAATCGGCCAGTTGCAGCGAGCCCACCTGTTGCGGCGTGGCCTGGCCCGGCACGGTGACGCTGATCGTGCCGTCCGCGCCGATGGTGATGCTCTGCGCGCCCTGCGGCAGCGTGATCGCCGGCGAGAGCGGGTAGCCGTCGGCGGTGACAATCTGGCCGTTGGCGTCCTGGTGCAGCGAGCCGTCGCGGGTATACGCCGTGGTGCCGTCCGGCATGGTCACCTGCAGGAAGCCACGCCCCTGGATGGCGACGTCCAGTGCGTTGCCGGTCTGGCTGATCGCGCCCTGGGTGAACAGCTTTTCGTTGGCCACCACGCGCACGCCGGTACCCATCAGCAGGCCGGCCGGCGACTGCGTCTGCTCGGTGGTCTGCGCGCCGGGCTGGCCCAGGTTCTGGTACATCAGGTCCTGGAACTCCGGACGCGAGGACTTGTAGCCGGTGGTGCTGGCGTTGGCCAGGTTGTTCGAAATGGCATCCAGGTTCGTCTGCTGCGCATCGAGCCCGGTCTTGGCGATCCAGAGTGAGGA
>JAJZGE010000397.1 GCA_021798675.1 Pseudomonadota bacterium
ATGCAGCACCAGGGTGAGCTGCGACACCGCGGGATCGTGCGTGGCGGCCACGGTGAGCGTATCGATGTTGACGTGGCGCGCGGCGAACAGGCCGGCCACGCGCACCAGGGCGCCGGATTCGTTCTGCAGCAGGATGGACAGGGTGTGCTTCATGGTCTGGCTCCCGACACGATTGCCCGTATGGTTGATGGTGAATCCCTCGCCCTTCGGGAGAGGGTTTGGCCGGCGTGCGGGTTGGCGTTTCCGCGGTACCCTCATCCGGCTCTTGGGGCCACCTTCTCCCCGGAGGGATAAGGCTCAGAACATCGACGTCGAGGGGACTCCGCCGGCTTCCACCGCCGCCGCGCCGCGCGCCGCGATGAAATCGCCGGTGATCATCTGCGCGTAGGTCGCGCCCGGGCCGACCATCGGATACACGCCGGCATCGGGGTCGATCACCACCTCGAGGAACGCCGGGCCGTCGAAGGCGAGGAAGTCGGCGATGGTGGCTTCGAGCTGCGCCTTGTCGTCGAGGCGGCGCGCCCACTCGAAGCCGTCGGCCTGCGCGGCGAGCACGAAGTTCTTCTTGTGCAGGCTCTTGTCGGAGGCGGAGAAGCGGCCCTTGAAGAACAGCTTCTGCCACTGCCGCACCATGCCGTCGCCGCTGTTGTTGAGCACCACCACCTTCAGCGGCAGGCCGTAGGTGGTGACGGTCTCCAGCTCGCCGAGGTTCATGCGGATGCTGGCGTCGCCGTCGATGTCGATCACCAGCGCGTCGGGCCGCGCGAACTGCGCGCCGATCGCTGCCGGCAGGCCGTAGCCCATCGTGCCCATCGAGCCGGAGGTGAGCCAGTGGCGTGGCGCGCGGAAGTCGAAATACTGCGCGGCCCACATCTGGTGCTGGCCCACGCCGGTGCTGACGATGGCGCTGCCCTGTGCGATGCGGTTGATCGCCTCGATCACCGCGTAGGGCTGGATCAGCGCGCTGTCGCGGTCGTAGCCCATCGCGTGGTCGCGCTTGAGCACGGCGACGTGCGCATGCCAGTCGCCGAGCCGCGGCTGCAGGCCGCGTGCACGGCCCCAGGCGGTGAGCCGTTCCAGCGCGGGCACCAGCTGGCCCAGGTGGTGCCAGTCCACCGCCTTCACCTTGCCGATCTCGGCGGGATCGATGTCGATCTGCGCGATGAACTTCGCGCGCGGCGCGAACTGGTCGGGCACGCCGGCCACGCGGTCGTCGAAGCGCGCGCCCAGCGCGAACACGAAGTCGCAATCCTCCACCGCGTAGTTGGCGTAGGCGGTGCCGTGCATGCCCAGCATGTGCAACGCCAGCGGTGCGGTGCTGTCGTAGGCGCCCAGGCCCATCAGGGTGGTGGTGACCGGCAGGCCGAACGTATTGGCGAATTCGCGCAAGGCCGCCGAGGCCTCGCCGGCGATCACGCCGCCGCCGGCGTAGACCAGCGGGCGCTTCGCCTGCATCAGCGCATCGAAGAAGGTGGCGCAGGCGGCATCGTCCAGCCGTGCGTTCTCGACCGCGCGCAGCCGCGCACGATAGCCGGGGATCGGCAGGCGGCTGGCGCCGTCGAAGCGCAGCGTGGCGTTCTGCACGTCTTTCGGCACGTCCACCACCACCGGGCCGGGGCGGCCGCTGCGGGCGATCTCGAACGCGGTGCGCAGCGTGGCTTCCAGCGCGGCGGGGTCGGTCACCAGGAACACGTGCTTGGCGCAGGCGCCCATGATGTTGCTGACCGGCGCCTCCTGGAACGCGTCGGTACCCAGCGCGGGCGTGGCGACCTGGCCGCAGACCACCACCATCGGCGTGGAGTCGGCCATCGCGTCGCGCACCGGCGTCACGGTGTTGGTGGCGCCGGGGCCGGAGGTGACGATGGCCACGCCCACCTTGCCGGAGGCGCGCGCATAACCCGCCGCCATGAAGCCGGCGCCCTGTTCGTTGGCCGGCACGATCAGCGGCATCGGTTCGCGGCCGTCGTCGCCGGCATGCTCGGCGTTGTAGCGGAACACTGCGTCGTACACCGGCAGGATGGCACCGCCGGAATAGCCGAACAGCACGCCTGCGCCTTCGTCGGCCAATACCTGCACGATCGCCTCGGCGCCGGTCATGGCGCGGCCGGCGAGCGGATGCTGGTCGTGGGTGGGGATCGCGTAAGCGGTCTGCGTGGTGGTCACGATGGATTCCCGTTGCGAAGGTGGGCAGGCGTCAGTTGCGGATCAGGTCGCGCTCGACGGCGGGGTGCACCGGCACGCCGAAGGTGGCGATGATCTGCAGGTCCTGCTCCAGCGTGGAGAAGCGCTCCCAGGCGATGCCGTTGACGTCGGTGCTGCTGCTGAAGCCCTGCGCGCTGTCGTCCTCGAAGCCGAGCTGGCAGATCTGGCCGGCTTTCTCCGGCTGCTGGCGGATCGAGAAGTTGAGGATGTCGGTGCGCCACATCGCGTAGATGCCGTACACCAGCGCCTGCGGCGGCTGGCCGAGGCGCTTGCTGTAGTCGGCGATGGAGGCGTCCAGGTCGGCGACGGCCAGGGCAATGTGAAAGCGTTTCATGGCGTACCTCGTGCTCGTTGGTGCGTGGAAAACGGGCCGCGCATCGCGCACGGCCCGCTGTGGCGTCAGCCGGCCTTCTTCAGCGGCTCGGCGGGCTTGGCGGCGTTGGGTTGCAGCCACGGCATGCGCGCGCGCAGCTTGTGGCCCACCTGCTCGACCGGGTGGTCGAGGTCGGCCTGCTTGAACTTCTTGTAGTTCGGCAGGCCGGCCTCGTATTCGGCGATCCAGTTGCGCGCGAAGGTGCCGTCCTGGATGTCCTTCAGCACCCCCTGCATGCGTTGCTTCACGCCGGCATCGATCACGCGCGGGCCGCTGACGTAGTCGCCGTACTGGGCGGTCTCGGAGACGAACTCCAGCATCTTGGTGATGCCGCCCTCGTAGAACAGGTCGACGATCAGCTTCAGCTCGTGCAGCACTTCGTAGTAGGCGATCTCCGGCTGGTAGCCGGCCTCGACCAGGGTCTCGAAGCCGGCCTGCACCAGCGACGAGGCGCCGCCGCACAGCACGGCCTGCTCGCCGAACAGGTCGGTCTCGGTCTCTTCCTTGAAGTCGGTCTTGATCAGCATGGCGCGGCCGCCGCCGATGCCGTCGGCGTAGCTGAGCGCCTTGACCTGCGCCTGGCCCGTCACGTCCTGGTACACCGCCCAGATGCAGGGCACACCGCGGCCGCGCTCGTACTCGGTGCGCACCAGCGCGCCGGGGCCCTTGGGCGCGACCAGGATCACGTCGATGTCCTTGCGCGGCTCGATGCGCTTGAAGTGCACGTTGAAGCCGTGCGCGAACAGCAGCGCGGCGCCCGGCTTGATGTTCGGCTCGATGCTCTGCTTGTACAGGTCGGCCTGCACCATGTCGGGGGTGAGCACGGCGACCAGGTCGGCACCCTTCACCGCGT
>JAJZGE010000398.1 GCA_021798675.1 Pseudomonadota bacterium
GGCCCGGGCCGAAGCTGCACGTGCGGCCGAGGCGGCTCGCAAGGCCGCGGCCGAAGCCGTGCGCGCCGCACCGGCCGCCGACGCGCCTGCCGCGAACGATGGCCTGCCCATCGACGCCGACCTGCTGGAAATTTTCATCGAGGAGGCACGCGAGATCCTCGACCACGCCGACGGCGTGCTGGCGCAGTGGCATGCCGAGCCGGCGGCGAGCGCCTATCTGGGCGAGCTGCAGCGCGACCTGCATACGCTCAAGGGTGGTGCGCGCATTGCGGGCATGATGTCGGTGGGCGATCTGGCTCACGCTATCGAAACGCTGCTGGAGAAGCCGGTCGCCGACGTCGCCCAGGCGATGCCGTTGATCGCCGTGCTGGAAACCAGCTTCGACCAGTTGCACACCATGGTGCAGCAGGTATCGCAGGGACAGGTGCCGGGCTATCCGAAGGCCGTCATCGACCATCTGCTGGCGTTGGCCGGTCAGCAGCAGTTCGCCGACGACGACGCGCTGGCCACCCGCGCAGGATCGCCTGCGCAAGCTGCCGCGGAGCCGGCGGTGCCGGCGGCCACGATCGAGCCGTTGCCGGATCTGATGACCGAGCAGGCCGTCGAGGCGCCTTCGTCGCAGGAGCAGATCCGCGTCCGCGCCGAACTGCTCGACAACCTGGTGAATCATGCCGGCGAGGTGGCCATCTACCGCTCGCGCCTGGAGCAGCAGGTCAGCGGCTACCGCAACAACCTGGTCGAACTGGACCAGACCGTGCAACGCCTGCGCAGCCAGCTGCGCATGCTGGAAATCGAGACCGAGGCGCAGATCATCGCGCGCTTCCAGCGCGAGCACCGCGAAGCGGGCAGCATCGCCGCATTCGACCCGCTCGAGCTCGACCGCTTCTCGCAGCTGCAGCAGTACTCGCGTGCGCTGGCCGAGTCGGTGTCCGACCTGGTGTCGATCCAGGGCACGCTGGACGAGCTCACCCGCCAGGCCGAAAACCTGCTGGTGCAGCAGTCGCGCGTCAGCACCGAGCTGCAGGAAGGCCTGCTGCGTACGCGCATGCTGCCGTTCGACACCATGGTGCCGAACCTGCGCCGTACCCTGCGGCAGGCCGCGCAGGAGGAAGGCAAGAGCGCGCAGTTGTACGTCGATGGCGCGCACGGCGAAATGGATCGCAACCTGCTCGACCGCATCAAGGCGCCGTTCGAGCACATGTTGCGCAATGCCGTGGCGCATGGCCTGGAGTCGCCGGACGAGCGCCGCAAGGCGGGCAAGCCGGCCGAGGGTGCGGTGCGCATCCGCGTGACGCGCGAGGCCACCGAGGTGGTGGTTCGCGTCAGCGACGACGGCCGTGGCCTCGACCGCGACGCCATCCGCAAGCGCGGCGTGGAGCGTGGCCTGATCGGTGCCGATGCACGCCTCAACGACGACCAGGTGCTCGCGCTCATCACCCAGCCCGGCTTCTCCACCGCCAGCACGATCACCCAGCTCGCCGGTCGCGGCGTGGGCATGGACGTGGTGGCGAACGAGATCAAGCAGCTCGGCGGTTCGCTGGCGATCGAGTCGCAGCCTGGCCGGGGCACCACGTTCGTGCTGCGCCTGCCGTTCACCCTCGCGGTGACGCAGGCGATCCTGGTGCGCATCGGCGAGAGCACCTTCGCCATCCCGATGACCTCGGTGCAGGGCGTGGCGCGCGTCAACGCCGACGAGCTGGCCGCGCGCATGGCCGAACACGAACCCGTATTCGGCCATGGCGACGAGCAGTTCGGCATCCACGACCTGGCCGAGTTGCTGGGCCTGCCACCCGGCGTGGTGCCGGAAGGCGAACAGCCGCCGCTACTGCTTGCCCGTGCCGGCGACCTGCGCGCCGCGATCCGTGTCGATGCGGTGCTGGGCTCGCGCGAAATCGTGGTCAAGTCGGTCGGCCCACAGGTCAGTTCGGTGCCTGGCGTGCTCGGCGCCACCATCATGGGCGATGGCTCGGTGCTAGTGATTCTCGACTTGGCGCCGCTGGTCCGCAGCGGCGTCGCGCGCCGCGAGCAGCGCCTGTCCGAAGGCCTTGCCGCGGTCGATCTGCCGAAGATCGAAGAGCAGCGTGCCCGCCCCCTGGTCATGGTGGTCGACGACTCGATCACCATGCGCAAGGTCACCGGTCGCGTGCTGGAGCGCCACGAGTACGAGGTGGGTACCGCAAAGGATGGCGTGGACGCGCTGGAAAAGCTGCACGAGCGCGTGCCCGACCTGATGCTGCTGGACATCGAGATGCCGCGCATGGACGGCTACGAGCTGGCTACCCACATGAAGGCGGATCCGCGCCTGCGCGACGTGCCGATCATCATGATCACCTCGCGTACCGGCGAGAAGCACCGCCAGCGTGCGTTCGACATCGGCGTGGACCGTTACCTCGGCAAGCCGTACCAGGAGGCCGAGCTGCTGTCGCAGATCGCCGAGGTGCTGGACCAGCGCGCCGAGGCGCTGGAGCGTCGCGCCGTCGAGCAGCTTGCGCAGGAGCCGCACCATGGTTGAAACACAGCCTTCGGTGGCGTTGCTGTTCGACGACGCCGAGCTGGGCGCACATCTGCGCCAGGTCCTGCAGGAATGCGGCGCCCGCATCGTGCACGAAGGTGCCGTCGCGGGCTTTGATGCCGCCACGTTGCACCAGCACGATCCTGATGTGCTGGTGGTGAACCTGGACGACGACGATGACGATGCCTTCGACCGCCTGTTCGGCATGGTCGATGGCGATCGCCCGCGCCTGGTTCTCAACGACGCCCGTGCCAGCCGCGCGCTGAGCGGCTGGGATCGGGCGCGCTGGGCGCGCCACTTTGCCGTGAAGGTGCTGGCCGGCGGCGACGTCGATCCGCCGCGGCCGGCCGGTGCCCAAGCGGTGGCCCCGGCACCCGCCGTTGCCGGCCCCCCGGAACCGCTGGCGCAGGAGACAGAAGGCGCATTCGCGCAGGCTGCGGCAGAGCCTGATACCGCAGGCGTGGAGCCTGAGGCATCCGAAGCCCCGACCTCCGACGACCTGGAGGCGGAACTGGCGGCGCTGCTCGCCGAGCCTGCGACATCGGCGCCCGAGGCGCCGGATGAACTGCAGCGGTTTGTCGCTGCCACGCCGGCCGTGCCACTCCATGAAGGCGGGAAGCAGGGGCAGGACCTTGCCGAATCGGATGACCTCGAGGCTGAACTGGCTGCGCTGCTCGCTGGCGATGCGCTATTGCCGGCGGAAGATGCCACAGCCTCCACCGCGCCGCGCCGGGAATTGCCGCTGCACGATGGCGACTTCAGCTTGGCGGCGCATGCCGACGGGCCAGCCCATGCCGAGCCGGTCGCCGCACCGGCACCGACGGCGAAGGCGCCTTCCGTGTCGGACAGCTGGGCGCTGGTCGATCATGACGAAGTCGCCGCCACCCCCGCGAAG
>JAJZGE010000399.1 GCA_021798675.1 Pseudomonadota bacterium
GCCGGCAGCACCAGCGGTTCGTGCTCGCTCTCGTCGTAGTTGGGGCCGAAGTCGACGGTTTCCTTGTCGATGTCGGCCAGCAGTTCGTGCGTGAGGCGCGACATGCGCACCTCGGTGTAACGCATCGCGGCCGGGTTGTCGCCATCGACCGAGCCGAAGTTGCCCTGACCATCGACCAGCATGTAGCGCAGCGAGAACGGCTGCGCCATGCGCACGATGGCGTCGTACACCGACGCGTCGCCGTGCGGATGGTACTTACCGATCACGTCACCGACCACGCGGGCGGATTTCTTGTACGGCTTGTTCCAGGCGTTGCCGAGGTCGTTCATCGCGAACAGGACGCGGCGATGCACGGGTTTCAGGCCATCGCGTACGTCCGGGAGGGCGCGTCCCACGATCACGCTCATGGCGTAATCGAGGTAGCTCTGGCGCATTTCATCTTCGATGTTGACGCGAATGATTTCTTTGGCGAGATCTGCCATGAATCGGCTTTCCTGATGACGAAAGTGGGCGCTGGCACCGCGCCTCAAGCGCATGCGCGAGCGGCCCGAAAACAACCGTTGGAGTGTAGCATGAAAGGTGCCGGATAGACAGTATTTTATCTATTTATATCAATAACTTACGTGGGTGTCTTGGCGCCCCTGAAAAGCATCCCGCGCGCGGTCGCGAAATTGACCAGCGCGGCCACCGCCGAACCGCCGGCCGCGGCCACCGCCGGCCACCGGTGCAGGGCGGCAAAGTTCAGCAGCAGCAACGCGTAAATCCCGTAGTTGATCACCGCCCCGAAGCTCATCAGGCCCAGCCAGTGCAGCCACTCGGCATGCGCTGCACGGTCGCTGCGACGGGCGGCAAAGGTGTAGCGGCGGTTCCACCACCAGGTGACGGTGGCGGCGAGCAGGAACGAGATGACCCGGGCCAGATACGGGTTCCAGTGCTGCCAGCCCACCAGCAGCTGCACCACACTGGCGTCGATCAGCAGCCCGAGCACGCCGCCCACCGCGAACAGGCTGATTTCGCGTGACAGCTTCAGCATCCGAACATCGCCTGCATCGCGATGCTGCCAGGCCGCTCGATCACACCGCGCTCGGTGACGATGGCGTCGATCAGTTCGGCCGGCGTCACATCGAACACCGGGTTCCAGGCCTGCGCGCCCTCGACCACGGTACGCATTCCAGCCGTGCTGAGCAGCTCGGCCGGATCGCGCAGCTCGATCGCGATCTCCTCACCGGTGCCGGTAGCCATATCGACAGTGGACGACGGCGCCACCACCATGAACCTCACGCCGTGGTAGCGCGCGGCGATCGCCAGCTGGTAGGTGCCGATCTTGTTCGCGGTGTCGCCGTTGGCAGCGATGCGGTCGGCGCCCACGATCACCCACTGCACGGCGCCGGATTTCATCAGGTGGGCGGCGGCGGAGTCGGCGATCAGCTGCGCCGGAATGCCGTCGCGCACCAGCTCCCACATGGTCAGCCGCGCGCCCTGCTGCCACGGCCGCGTCTCACCGGCATAGACGCGGGCGATGCGGCCGGCCGCCACGCCGGCGCGGATCACGCCCAGCGCAGTGCCGTAGCCAGCGGTGGCCAGCGAGCCGGTGTTGCAGTGGGTCAGCACGCCAGCAGGGGCGGCAATCAGCGCGGCGCCGAGTTCACCCATGCGCCGATTGGCTGCCAGATCCTCGTCCTGGATCGCCTGCGCTTCGCGCAGCAGCGCCGCGGCGTCGGCGCCGGCGGCGATCCGCTTCTTCATGCGATCCAGTGCCCACATCAGATTGACCGCAGTGGGCCGCGCTGCGCGCAGCATCGCCAACACCTCGGCCATGGCCGCATCCTGCTGCGCGGCCATCGCCGCGCCCCAGGCCGCGGCGATCCCGATCGCTGGCGCGCCGCGTACCGCCAGATCGCGGATCGCCTGGGTCACCTGGGCCGCATCGAAGCAGTCGATCCAGCGTTCCTCATGCGGCAGCCGACGCTGATCGAGCAGGCGCAGATGATCGCCCTGCCACTGCACGGCACGGATGGAGTCATGCGTTTCAGTCACGGTATGCATCCGCCCATTATCGCCGAAGCGGGCAGCGGCGGATGCAGGTTTCAGCAAACGCAGCGCGGTGCCTTCACGGCGCCTCGGGCATCACCAGCCACAGGATCAGATACAGCAGGATGCCCGAGCCACCCATCAGGGTCAGCACGATCCAGCCCACTCTGACCAGGGTCGGATCCCAGCCGAAATAGTCGGCGATGCCGGCGCAGACGCCCGCCAGTTTCCGGTCACTGCGCGAACGATACAACCGCTTGTCGGAAGTCACTGATCGTCTCCTGCCAACTCAATCACGCGTCCGCAGCCATTGATGGATCGCCGGCGGCACCTCGCGCTGCGCGCGACCGGACACATAGATGCCGATGTGCCCGCCCTTGAACGCAAGCTGGGTGTAGTCGCTGCTGCCGAGGTGCTTTCCCAGCGCGCGCGACGCGTCCGGCGGCACCAGGTGATCCTGTTCGGCAAAGATGTTCAGTACCGGCAGGGTCAGTTTGCCCAGCTCCACCGGCCGGCCGCCGATCTCCAGCGTGCCCTTGACCAGCTTGTTGCCCTGGTAGAAATCCTTGATGAACTGGCGGAACGCCTCGCCGGCCTGATCCGGCGAATCGAAGATCCAGCGTTCCATCCGCAGGAAGTTCTCCAGCTCGACCGGGTTGTCGAGGATGTCGACCATGCCGATGTATTTCTGCTGATTCAGCCGCACCGGTTTCAGGGTGAGGTAGACGTAGTTCATCAGCCCCGCGGGGATATTGCCCAGGGTGTCGACGAACCGATCCACGTCGAGATTGCGGCACCAGTGCGACAGCATGTTGTCCGGCGTATGGAAGTCCACCGGGGTGACCATGGTGATCAGGTTTTTCACCTTGTCCGGATGCAGCGCGCTGTAGCACAGCGAGAACGCGCCGCCCTGGCAGATACCGAGCAGGTTGATCGCGTCCAGCCGGTGCCGCTGGCGCACGGCGTCGACGCAGCGATCGAGGTAGCCGTTGATGTAATCGTCCAGCGTCAGCCAGCGATCGGCGCCGTCGGGGTAGCCCCAGTCGATCAGATAGACGTCCTCGCCCTGTTCCAGCAGGTTGCGCACCATTGAACGGTCGGCCTGCAGGTCAGTCATCCAGACCGTGTTGACCAGGGCATAGACGATCAGCAGCGGCGTTTTCGAGGTGGGCCTGGCCTGACCGGTGAAGTGCCAGACCTTCAGCTTGTCTTCGCTGTAGACCAGCTCGCGCGGCGTATTGGCGTACTCCGGCTCGCGCATGCCGCGCAGGTGGCCCATGCCGGCGGCCAGCTTGCGCTGGAACGCCGCGATATCGCCCAGTGCCTTGGCCGGATCGATGCGCAATGGCGTGTACATGACGGCGT
>JAJZGE010000400.1 GCA_021798675.1 Pseudomonadota bacterium
CCAGTTCGTGCGCCGGCACCTGGCGGAAGCTGAGGTCGGGGCGGCCGAACTTGCGCATGCCGCGCGTGTGCACCCAGGAGCGGCCATCACTGTCCGGCTCGTCGCTGCGCAGGATCAGCACGTGGTTGCGCGGCGGCGCGCCGCCCGGCACCAGATAGCGCGCGCGCCACGCGTCCGCGCCGAACAGGCCCATGATCTGCGGGTCGAGGATCGCGCGGCCACCGATGTCGAGCAGCGCGGCGAGCACGCCCAGCGTGTCGCGCAGGTAGTCGAGGCTGGGGCTGTCCTGC
The DNA here is from genome assembly GCA_021798675.1 of Pseudomonadota bacterium. Next base: position 291 of record JAJZGE010000400.1, read on the forward strand.
AGCTGGCCGCGCACCACCAGCACGTCGGGCGCGATGCGCGCCTGCTCGTAGGCTTCGGGCGCCTCGTCGCGCATGATCTCGCCCAGCGTGCCGGACAACGGATAGCCCTCCCACTTGCGCAGCTCCAGGTTCTGGAAGCGCTTGAGGTCCACGCCCGCGGGCAAGCCGGGGCTGCCGTAGCGCAGCGCCGGAATCACCAGCTCGTGCGGATCGAACTTGCCGAACACGTAGAACTGCAGCAGCACGTCCTCGTCGGCACCGGCTTGCCAGTAGGGGCGCGGCCACTCGGGGGTTGGGGCGGTTTCGGTCATGGGGATGCCTGGAATGGAAGGACGCCGGCGAAGAAGCCGCCCGCGCCGGTTAATCGTTCCGAAAAATTGCGGGGGCGCCCATTTTCACAGGTGGCCCTGGCCTTCGGTGATCTTCTTGAACTCGGCGCGGCTTACCGAGACATAACGGTCGTTGCCGCCGATCTCAACCTGCGGGCCGTCGGTCACCGCGCGCCCCTGTCCGTCCACGCGTACCACCATGGTGGCCTTGCTGCCGCTGTGGCAGATCGTCTTGATCTCCTGCAGCTCGTCGGCCCAGGCCAACAGGTAGCCGCTGCCCTCGAACAGCTCGCCGCGGAAGTCGGTGCGCAGGCCATAGGCCAGCACCGGGATGTGCAGCCGGTCGACCACGTCGCTGAGCTGCCACACCTGCGCCCGGGTGAGGAACTGCGCCTCGTCCACGAACACGCAGTTCAGCGTGCCGTGCGCGGCGATGTCGGCCTCGACCAGCGCGAGCAGGTTCTCGTCCCCGGAGAAACGGCGCGCGCTCGCCTTGAGGCCGATGCGCGACGCGACCACGCCCTCGCCGTGACGCGTGTCCAGCGTCGGCGTGAGGATCACCGTGCGCATGCCGCGCTCGTGGTAGTTGTACGCGCTCTGCAGCAGCGTGGTGGTCTTGCCGGCGTTCATCGCCGAGTAATAGAAGTAGAGCTTGGCCATGATGCTGCGCCGGGTGCCGGGTCGCGCATGGTACCGCGCCGGGCCGCGGCCGGTGGCTCTGTTACCATCGACCACCGCCTTACGCATCGCCTCGCTCCATGCTCAACCCGCAACAACAGGCCGCCGTCGAACACTGCGACACGCCGCTGCTGGTACTGGCCGGCGCGGGCTCCGGCAAGACCAGCGTGATCACGCAGAAGATCGCCCACCTGATCCAGCGGCGGAAGCTGGCGGCCTCGCGGATCGCCGCGATCACCTTCACCAACAAGGCCGCGCGCGAAATGCGCGAGCGCGTCGGCAAGCTCGTCTCCAGCGAGGACGCCGCGGCGCTCACCGTATGCACCTTCCATGCGCTGGGTCTGAAGTTCCTGCAGATCGAGCACGCGCGCGCCGGCCTGCGCCGCGGCTTCTCGGTGCTCGACGCGGACGACAGCGAGGGCATCGTCAAGGAGCTCGCGCCGAAGGGTGCGAAGCCGGACGTGCTGTTCGGCATCCGCAACCTGCTGAGCCGCGCCAAGAACGCCGGCCTTTCGCCGGAAGAGGCGCTGTCCGCCGCGCGCGCGCCGCGCGAGCTGGAAGCGGCGACGATCTACGAGATGTACCAGCAGCGTCTCGCCGCCTTCAATGCGGTGGATTTCGATGACCTGATCCGCCTGCCGCTGCGCATCCTCGAGAGCGACGCCGAATGCCGCGACGCCTGGCGCGAGCGTCTGCGCTACCTGCTGGTGGACGAGTACCAGGACACCAACGATGCGCAGTACCGCCTGCTGAAGGCCCTCACCGGCGAGCGCGGCGGCATCACCTGCGTGGGCGACGACGACCAGAGCATCTACGCTTGGCGCGGTGCCAACCCCGAGAACATCGACCAGCTCGGCCGCGACTGGCCGAACCTGCGCGTGATCAAGCTGGAGCAGAACTACCGCTGCGGCAAGCGCATCCTGCGCGCAGCCAATGCGCTGATCGCCAACAATCCGCACGCGCACGAAAAGAAGTTGTGGAGCGAGCATCCGGAAGGCGCGCCGATCCGTGTGCTGGAGTGCAAGGAGGCCGAGCACGAGGCGGAGAAGGTGGCCGCGCTCGCCACCACGCTGGCGGAAAAGCACAAGGCGCGCTGGCACGACATCGCCATCCTCTACCGCGGCAACTTCCAGGCACGGCCGCTGGAAAAGGCGCTGCGCCTGGCGCGCATCCCCTACCACCTCACCGGCGCGCTGTCCTTCCTCGACCGCGCCGAGGTGAAGGACGTGCTCTGCTACCTGCGCCTGCTCACCAACCCGAACGACGACGCCGCGTTCCTGCGCGTGGTCAACAGCCCCAAGCGCGAGATCGGCTCCACCACGCTGGAAAAACTGGGCCAGCTCGCGCAATCCAGGCATTGCTCGTTGCTGGAAGCCACCCGCAGCGACGGCGTGCTGCGCCAGCTCACGCCGCGCCCGGCCGCGGCGCTGGCCGCGTTCTCCGAGCTGCTGGACGAACTGCGCAGCGCCTCGCTGCACGAGAGCGCGGCGGATCTGGTCGAACGCATCCTCAAGCGCACCGGCTACGCCGCGCAGCTCGCCGCCAGCACGCCCGACGCCAGCGTGCGCGAGCGCAAGCTCGGCAACCTGCGCGAACTCACCGACTGGTTCCGCGCCATGCAGAAGGGCGACAGCGCCGGCGACCTCGCCGCCCAGCTCGCCCTGCTCAGCCATGCCGACCGCGACGATCCGGGCAACGCGGTGCGCATGATGACCCTGCACGCCGCCAAGGGCCTGGAGTTCCGCTTCGTCTTCATCGTCGGTTGCGAGGACGGCACCCTGCCCCACGACGGCGCCATCGACGAGGGTCGCATCGACGAGGAGCGTCGCTTGATGTACGTGGGCATCACGCGCGCCAAGGAGCTGCTGACGCTGTCGTGGTCGGCCAAGACCAAGCGCTATGGCGAGGTGCACAGCAACCAGCCCAGCCGCTTCCTGCATGAGCTGCCGCAGGCCGACCTGCACTGGCAGGGTAAGGACCCGGAGGCCGACAAGGAAGCCGTGCGCGAGACCGCCGAGTCGCACATGGCGCGGATCAAGGCGATGCTGGCCGGCACATAGTTGACGCACGGGCGAAGGCCTTTCATTGTGTGGAACG
>JAJZGE010000401.1 GCA_021798675.1 Pseudomonadota bacterium
CCGCAGCCGTGCCTGCGCGTTCGCGCCAGCGGCCGGCGCAAGCAGCAGCGCGCAGCCGAACGCATGTGCGCAGCGCGTCATTTCCGCCAGCGGCCCGTGGCCCGCGGTGTCGCTGCAGGCCAGCAACACCGGGCGCCGCTCGGCCAGTGCCAGCGCCGTCGCCTCCAGCAGCGCGGCGCCGAAAGTGCAGGCACCCGCGCTTACCGCGCTGGACGGTGCGCGGCAGCCGGTAGCGATGGTCCAGTAGCCGGCCGGCGCGTTGTGCACGGAGTGGTGGAAGCGCGTGGGCGACAGCTCGGTGGGCGCGCGCGCCAGCGTGGCGCAGATCACGTCGGTGATCGCCTGGTCGCCATACGCGGAAGCGAACACGCAGGCCAGCGTGGTCGGATCGTATCCGCTTGCCGCCAGCGCCTGGCCGGCCACCTCCACCGCGAGACGTACGCATTCCGGGGCGCGGCGGCGTTCGTTCGCAGGCAGCAGCGCGGCGACCGGCGGGTTGGCGGAGTCCGGCGTCGCGCCGGCGAGCCGTTCGCGCAGCGCGGCGAAGTCGCCGAGCTGCGGCGACCACAGTCCGATGCCTTCGACATACACGTCCAACGCCGTCATGGCGCGCGTCCGAACAGGAGGCAGGCATTGTTGCCGCCGAAGCCGAAAGAATGGCTTAGCGCCACGTCCACCCAGCGTTCTTCGCCCTGCCACGCGAACTGCGCGCCGCAGGCGGGGTCGGGTGTGCTGGTGCCGATGTTGCCGGGCACGAAGCCCTGCTCGATGGCCTGCAGCGCGATGGCCGCCTCCACGATGCCCGCGGCACCCAGCGTGTGGCCGGTAAAGCCCTTGGTGGAGCTGGCGCGCGTGGTGGCGGGAAAGCGGCGCGCCAGCAGCGCGGCTTCCATCCCGTCGTTCGCGCGGCTGGCGGTGCCGTGCAGGTTCACGTAATCGACCTGCGCCGCGTCGAGGCCGGCGCGCGCCAGCGCGGCGTCCAGCGCCAGTTCCGCGCCGTGGCCGTCGGGATGCGGCGCGGACATGTGCCACGCGTCGCTGGCCTCGCCGTAGCCAAGCAGGCGCGGCGCGCGCGGTGCGGCATCGATGCGTTCCAGCAGCGCGAAGCCGGCGGCCTCGCCGATCGAGATGCCGTCGCGGTCCGCGTCGAACGGGCGGCAGGCGGCGGGCGAGATCAGCTCCAGCGCGTTGAAGCCGAACAGCACGTTGTCGCACAGGCTGTCCACGCCGCCGACCACCGCCGCGTCGGCCAGGTCCAGCGCGAGCAGGCGCGCGGCGCTGGCGAACACCTTGGCGCTGGACGAGCAGGCGGTGGAGATCGTGAGGCAGGGCCCTTCCAGTGCCAGCACGGCGGCCACGAAGGCGGCCAGCGAATGCGGCGTGTGCACGGCGGGACGGCGCAGGTCGGCGGGAAAGCGGCCATCGCCGTCCAGGTGTCGATACGCCTCCTCGGTGGCGCCGATGCTGGCGGTGGAGGTGCCCAGCAGCAGCGCCACGCGGCGGGCGCCATGGCGTTCGCGGGCGGCATGGACCCGGTCGAGGAAGCCGTCCTGCTGCAGGCCAAGCCAAGCCAGCCGGTTGTTGCGGCACTCCCAATCCGCCAGTGCGGGCGGCAACGTGGTTGTCTCCACGCCGTCGACGCGGCCGATCCAGCCCAGTCGCGGCGCGCTGCCGAAATCGTTGCGGCGCAGGCCGCTGCGGCCCTGCCGCAAGGCCTCGCGCTGCGCGGCCAGCCCACCGCCGAGCGCGGTACTGACGGTGATGGCACTGACCGCAACGGGAGTCATCGGTGTCGTCATCGTGCAAGGGTAACAGTCCCCTGCGCACGGCTCCTGACTGGACCATCCGCCGAGGCCGGCGCAGGCCGCGCGACGCTGCGCCACAGCGGCGCGGCGGGGCGCTCTTGCTAAGCTCGCGGTGTTGAAACCGGAGCGTCCACGATGAGCGAACAGGCCGATCGCGCCGAAAGCTGCCTGCGCGACCTGCAGGACCGCATCTGCAACGAACTCGCGCGACTGGATGGCGCTGCGTGCTTCGCCGAGGACGCGTGGACGCGCGCCGCGGGCGGCGGCGGGCGTACCCGCGTGCTGCGCGACGGTGCGCTGTTCGAGCAGGCGGGCGTGAATTTCTCGCGCGTCAGCGGCAACCAGCTGCCGCCCAGCGCCACCGCGCATCGCCCCGAACTCGCCGGCGGCAGCTTCGTCGCCACCGGCGTGTCGCTGGTGCTGCACCCGAACAACCCCTACGTGCCCACCACGCACGCCAACGTGCGCTACTTCGAAGCCAGCAAGGAGGGCGTGGAACCGGTGTGGTGGTTCGGCGGCGGCTTCGACCTCACCCCGTACTACCCGTTCGACGAGGACGTGGTGCACTGGCACACGGTGGCGCGCGACCTGTGCGCACCGTTCGGCGCGGACATCTATCCGCGCTACAAGCAGTGGTGCGACGAGTACTTCACCCTGAAGCACCGCGGCGAGACGCGTGGGGTGGGCGGGCTGTTCTACGACGACCTCAACGAGGGCGGCTTCGAGCGCTGCCTCGATTTCACCAGGGCGGTGGGCCAGGGCTTCCTCGATGCCTACTTGCCGATCGCCGCACGCCGCCGCGAGATGCCCTGGGGCGTACGCGAGCGCGAGTTCCAGCTCTACCGCCGCGGCCGCTACGTGGAGTTCAACCTGGTCTACGACCGCGGCACCCTGTTCGGACTGCAGTCCGGCGGGCGCACCGAATCCATCCTGATGAGCCTGCCGCCGCGCGTGCGCTTCGAATACGCGTACCAGCCGGAGCCGGGTTCCGCCGAAGCGCGGCTGGCCGACTACCTCAGGCCTCGCGACTGGGTCTAGCCGGTTCCGGGATCGCGAAGCCCCCGGTGCGCAGACAGCGCGCGTAGGCGATGTTGCGCGTGGTCGTGGCGGCGTCGCCGATGGCGTAAGCCGGTGCCACGGCAGACTGCACGCGGCAGTTGCGCTCGGCATGCCGGCGCAGCAGGTCGTGGTTCATGGGCGTGCCGGCGCAGGCGGCCAGCAGCGCGACCGCCAGGGCCGCGACGAGGGTTCGGGTAGGCATGGGTATCTCCTGGCAGGCCATCGAAAGGATGGCCTGCGGTCGTCGGACCGGGCTTCGCGGGGAAGGGGTATGGGCGAAGCGGTGCCGGCGGTGTCGGCTTGCCGGGGGGGGGCGGCGGCGACAGGCTGCCCCGCCGGTGGCGCGCGTTACGGCGTGTCGCCACTGAACTTCTCGGCCGTGGCGCCCTTCACCGGGCCGATCTGCGCGCTGTCGCTGACCTTCAGCACCACCGGCCGGCGAAACTCCAGCGTGCCCTGCACCACCGCATGCGGGCCGATCACCACCACCGGCTTGCGTTCGCTGCCCCAGTGGAACCAGCCGTT
>JAJZGE010000402.1 GCA_021798675.1 Pseudomonadota bacterium
AGCGGTGTGGCCGCGGGTGCCGCCGTGTGCAGCCATGGCATCTGCGCGCGCAATCTGGCGCCGACCTGCTCGATCGGGTGCTCGAGATCAGCCTGCTTGAGCTTCTTGTAGTTCGGCAGGCCGGCCCGGTATTCGGCGGTCCAGTTGCGGGCGAAGGTGCCGTCCTGGATGTCGCGCAGCACGTCCTTCATGCGCGCCTTGACGCCGGCGTCGATCACCCGCGGGCCGCTGACGTAGTCGCCGTACTGCGCCGTCTCGGAGACGAACTGCAGCATCTTGGTCAGGCCGCCCTCGTAGAACAGGTCGACGATCAGCTTCAGCTCGTGCATCACCTCGTAGTAGGCGATCTCCGGCTGGTAGCCGGCCTCGACCAGCGTCTCGAAGCCGGCGATCACCAGCTCGCTGGCGCCGCCGCACAGCACCGCCTGCTCGCCGAACAGATCGGTCTCGGTCTCTTCCTTGAAGTCGGTCTTGATGATCATCGCGCGGCCGCCGCCGATGCCGTCGGCGTAGCCCCTGGTCTTCGCCTCGGCCTCGCCGCTGACGTCCTGCTGCACCGCCCAGATGCACGGCACGCCGCGGCCGCGCTCGTACTCGCTGCGCACCAGTGCGCCGGGACCCTTGGGCGCGACCAGGATCACGTCGATGTCGGCGCGCGGCACGATCTGCCCGAAGTGCACGTTGAAGCCGTGCGCGAACAGCAGCGCGGCGCCGGGTTTGATGTTCGGCTCGATCGACTCCTTGTACAAAGTGGGCTGCACCATGTCGGGTGTCAGCACCGCCACCAGGTCGGCGCCTTTCACCGCCTCGGCCGGCTCCATCACGCGCAGGCCGTCGGCCAGCGCCTGGTGCCAGGTCGGGCCGTTCGGGCGCAGGCCCACTACCACGTCGAGGCCGGAATCACGCAGGTTGAGCGCGTGCGCGCGGCCCTGGCTGCCATAGCCGAGCACCGCGATGCGCGCCTTGGCGAGGGGGTTGGATGTTTTGCTGGTGCTCATGCGATGACTCCTTGGTCGGATTTCACGGGTGTGTGTCTGGCCGTCTGGACGGCCGTATCGGGATGGGTGGTGGCGCCGTCGGAGGCGGAGCCGACCAGCAGCGCGTATTTGGCGAGTGCGCCGCGGGTGACTTTCGGGGCGGGCGGCTGCCAGCCGGCGCGGCGGCTTTCCAGGTCGACGCCAGTGCGCAGTTCGCGGCGCTCGCCGTCGATGACCACGCGGTCGCCGTCCTGCAGCAGGGCGATCGGTCCGCCGCGCGCTGCTTCCGGCGCGATGTGGCCCACCATGAAGCCATGGGTGGCACCGGAAAAGCGGCCGTCGGTGATCAGCGCCACGTCGTCGCCCAGGCCGCGGCCGATCAGCGCGGCGGTGACGCCGAGCATCTCGCGCATGCCGGGGCCACCGGCCGGCCCCTCGTTGCGTATCACCAGGATGTCGCCCTTGACGATGCGGCCACCCTGCACGGCGGCGAAGGCGGCTTCCTCGCTCTCGAACACGCGGGCCGGGCCCTCGAACTGCGCGCCGGTCTTGCCGGCCAGCTTGAGGATGCAGCCATCCGGCGCGAGATTCCCGTAGAGGATCGAGTAGCCGCCGCGCGGCTTCAGCGGCGCGCTGACCGGATGCACCACGTCCTGCTGTCCGGCGCGCGGGGCGGCGGCGGCCTCCTCGAACAGCGAGCGGCCGGTGACGGTGGGCGCGTCCTGCAGCATGCCGGCGGCGATCAGTTCGCGCGCCACGCAGGCGCTGCCGCCGGCGCCGAACAGCTCCACCGCGGTATAGCGTCCGCCGGGCAGCAGGTCGGCGATCACCGGCGTATCTGCCGAGGCCGGCTCGAAATCCTCGATCGTCCACGGCACCCCGGCTTCGCGCGCGATCGCCAGCAGGTGCAGCACCGCGTTGGTGGAGCCGGCGGTGGCGGCGACCATGCGTGCGGCGTTGCGCAGCGAGGTGCGCGTCAGCAGCTCACGCGGCGTGCGATTGGCGCGCAGGCACTCCATCACCAGCTCACCGCAGCGCCGCGCCGCTGCGGGCTTGGCCGGGTGCGTGGCGGGGATGTCGTTGAAGCCCATCGGCGACAGTCCCAGCGTGGTCAGCACCATTGCCATGGTGTTGGCGGTGAACTGGCCGCCGCACGCGCCGGCGCCGGGGCAGGCGTCGCGCTCGACGCTGGCCAGCTCGGCGTCGTCGATCTTGCCGGCGCCGTGCGCGCCGACCGCCTCGAACACCTGCTGGATGGTGATCGGATGGTGGTCGTGGGTGCCGTGCGCGATGCTGCCGCCGTACAGCGCCACTGCCGGAATGTTCAGCCGCGCCATCGCCATCGCGGCGGCGGGGATGGTCTTGTCGCAGCCGCACAGCACCACCATCGCATCCAGCGAATGGCCATCCACCGCCAGCTCGATCGAGTCGGCGATGACTTCGCGGCTGACCAGCGAGGCGCGCATGCCCGGCGTGCCCATCGCCATGCCGTCGGTGATGGCGATGGTGTTGAACTCGATCGGCGTGCCGCCGGCAGCGCGCACGCCCTCGATCGCCGCGTTGGCCAGCTCGCGCAGGTTGAGGTTGCACGGGCTCACGTTGGACCAGGTGTGCACCACCGCCACCAGCGGCCGCGCGATCGCCGCATCGTCGAGGCCGGTGGCGCGCATCATGGCGCGCGCCGGCGCGCGGTCGGGACCGCTTTTCATCACATCACTGCGCATGGGTGCTCCGGGTGTTGAACAGGTGAATGTCCCCCTGCGGGGAGGGCCGTGGAGGGTTGGCGCCGAGGAGAGTCGGTGGCCACAGGGGCAGATGCCCGGCCGCATGCCCGCAGGGGGAACAAGTGTTGGACACGGCACGTGTCCGGATTCGAGCGGGTGCGCGCATCAGCCGCATGCGCGTACCCCGGCAAAAATAGCGCGATGGATGCAGGCGTGCTGCTCCAGCGCGACCAGCACGGCGTCGCGCACCGCGGCGGTACCGGCACTGCCGCCGAGATCGCGGCTGCGCGGGCCGTTCTGCAACACTTCGTGGACCGCAGCCTCGACCGCCCGGGCCTCTTCCTCCAGCGCCAGCGAGTGGCGCAGCAGCAGCGCGACGGAGAGGATCGCGCCGACCGGGTTGGCCACGCCCTGGCCGGCGATGTCCGGCGCCGAGCCGTGGATCGGCTCGTACAGGCCACGCGTGCCGTTGCCCAGCGAGGCCGACGGCAGCAGCCCAAGCGAGCCGGCCAGCGCGGCCGCCTCGTCGGTGAGGATGTCGCCGAACAGGTTTTCGGTGACCACCACGTCGTAGCGCGAAGGCTGGGTCAGCAGCAGCATCGCCATCGAGTCGACCAGCTGGTGCTCGACCTTCACGTCGGGGTAGTCGGCGCCCACGCGCTGCACCGTGCTGCGCCACAGCCGCGAG
>JAJZGE010000403.1 GCA_021798675.1 Pseudomonadota bacterium
CAGATGCGGCGGGCGACGCGGCCGATCACGGTGTACTCCGGGTCCATGCCGTTGGAGAAGAAGAAGCTCAAGTTGGGCGCGAAGTCGTCCACGCTCATGCCGCGGGCGAGGTAGTACTCGACGATGGTGAAGCCGTTGCTGAGGGTGAAGGCGAGCTGGCTGATCGGATTGGCCCCGGCTTCGGCGATGTGATACCCGCTGATGGACACCGAGTAGAAGTTGCGCACCTTGTGGTCGACGAAATACTGCTGGATGTCGCCCATCATGCGCAGCGCGAATTCGGTGGAGAAGATGCAGGTGTTCTGCGCCTGGTCCTCCTTCAGGATGTCGGCCTGCACGGTGCCGCGCACCTGGGTGAGCGTGTCGGCCTTGATCCGCGCGTAGGTGTCGGCATCCACCAGCTGATCGCCGCAGACGCCGAGGAGGCCCAGGCCGAGGCCGTCGTTGCCCTTGGGTAATTCGCCGAGGTACTGCGGACGCTGGCGGCCTTCGTAGAGTTTCTCGATGGTCTTTTGCGCGGCGGCCCAGCGGGCGTCGTCCTCGCGCAGGTACTTCTCGACGTTCTGGTCGATGGCGGTGTTCATGAACATCGCCAGGATCATCGGCGCGGGGCCGTTGATGGTCATCGACACCGAGGTGCTGGGCGCGCTGAGGTCGAAGCCGGAATACAGCTTCTTCATGTCGTCCAGGGTGGCGATGTTGACGCCGGAGTTGCCGATCTTGCCGTAGATGTCCGGGCGCGGCGCCGGGTCCTCGCCGTACAGGGTGACCGAGTCGAACGCGGTGGACAGCCGCGTGGCGGCGCCGCCCTGGCTGAGGTAATGGAAGCGGCGGTTGGTGCGCTCGGGCGTGCCTTCGCCGGCGAACATGCGGGTGGGGTCCTCGCCGCTGCGGCGGTACGGATACACGCCGCCGGTGTACGGGTAGTGGCCCGGCAGGTTCTCGCGGCCGAGGAAGCTGAGCAGTTCGCCCCAGTCCTTCGACTTCGGCGGCGCGACTTTCGGAATCTTCTGGTGGCTGAGCGACTCGCGGTAGTTCTCCACCCGGATCACCTTGTCGCGCACCTTGTACTCGTTGAACTCCTTGGTCACCGACTCGTACAGCGCGGGCCACTCGCGCAGCTGATGGATCGCCTCGTGGCTGAGTTCCTTCAGCGCGGCGTTGTAGCGCTGGCGGAGCAGGAGCAGGGAGCGGTCGATGGGAGGCGCTTCGACTTCGCCCTGCGGGCTACGCTCAGCGTGATCGGGGGTGGGGGTGGGGCTCCCTTCATCCGTTCGCCCTGAGCGTAGGCGCGCAGCGCCGGAGTCGAAGGGCCCGTGCAGATCGGCGTTGCGATACAGCTCCAGCGGCTTGGGCAGCTTGTCGTCCTCCAGCTCCTTCAGCGCCTCGTAGTAGTGCTGCGCCTTGCTGGCGAACTCGGCCTGGCGGGCGATGCCGGCGTTGATGCTGCGGCCCTGCTCGGCGATCTCGGCGAGGTAGCGCACGCGCTGGCCGGGGATCAGCACGGTGGCGCGCGGGGATTTGAGTTCCGTATCCAGCTTGGGCTGCCAGTCGCAGCCGGGGGAGGAAAGGAAAAGGGGGTCAGAGTCACTTTTCGCCCCTATATCTGGGACGTTGTCCGCGCCCGCGTTCGAAAAGTGACTCTGACCCCCTTTCTTCTCCCGCATCAGCCGGCACAGGTTGGCGAACATCCAGGTGACGCCGGGGTCGTTGAACTGGCTGGCGATGGTGGGATACACCGGCACCTCGTCGTCCTTCAGCGCGAACGCGGTGCGGTTGCGCTTCCACTGCTTGCGTACGTCGCGCAGCGCGTCCTCGGCGCCGCGCTTGTCGAACTTGTTCAGCACGATCAGCTCGGCATAGTCGATCATGTCGATCTTTTCGAGCTGGCTGGCGGCGCCGTAGTCGCTGGTCATCACGTAGACCGGGAAATCGACCAGGTCGACGATCTCCGAATCGCTCTGGCCGATGCCGGCGGTCTCCACGATCACCAGGTCGTAGGGCTGGCTCTTGAGGAAGTCGATGCAGTCGTGCAGCACGACGCTGGTGGCGGCGTGCTGGCGGCGCGTGGCCATCGAGCGCATGTAGACGCGCCGGGACCGCAACGAGTTCATGCGGATGCGATCGCCCAGCAGCGCGCCACCGGAGCGCCGACGCGTGGGATCGACCGCCAGCACGGCGATGCGCATGGCCGGAAACGCGTGCAGGAAGCGCAGCAGCAGTTCGTCCACCACGCTGGACTTGCCCGCGCCACCGGTGCCGGTGAGGCCGAGCACCGGGGTCTGCCGGCCGGCCAGCGCCCACTGCTTGCGCAGCAGCGCGAGGTCGGCGTCGCCGAGCTTGCCCTGTTCGATTGCGGAGAGCATGCGCCCGATGGAGATTTCGTCGTCGATGTCGACGCCTGGCACGGCGGCGGACTCGGCCTGCGCACGCCGGGCAGCGCCGCTGCCGGCGCGCTGCATCACGTCCTCGATCATCTCGGTGAGGCCGAGCTTCATGCCGTCGTTCGGGTGGTAGATGCGTTCGACGCCGTAGGCCTGCAGCTCGCGGATCTCCTCCGGCGTGATGGTGCCGCCGCCGCCGCCGAACACGCGCACGTGGCCAGCGCCGCGCTCGCGCAACATGTCCACCATGTACTTGAAGTATTCGACGTGACCGCCCTGGTAGGACGACAGCGCGATGGCGTCGGCGTCCTCCTGCAGCGCGGCGCGCACCACGTCCTCGACCGAGCGGTTGTGGCCGAGGTGGATCACTTCAGCGCCTTGCGCCTGGATGATCCGCCGCATGATGTTGATCGCCGCATCGTGGCCGTCGAACAGGCTGGCGGCGGTGACGAAGCGCAGCGGCGCGCTTTCGTGCGGCGTGCTCTGCCGGGCGGCGCCGGCGGGAACGTGCTTGGCGGGGGAACTCATGGCAACTCCGGCATCGTAAGCGTGAACCACACGATTCTAGTGGGGTTCGCCACGCGACGCTTGGTGCCATCGGCCTGTCGCCGCGCAGGAAGCCGCTCCGTGACCGGCACGGAGGGGATGCGTCAGAGGCCGCTGCCGAGGTTCGGGCTGGGCGTCAGACACCCAGTGGCAGGTTCGGGCTGCCGATCACGCGCTCGCCCACGTCCTCGCCGCGCAGAAATGCCAGCGCCGCCTCGATCACCTGCGGCGCGTCCACCACGCGGTGATGCCCCAGCCCCTGCGTGCTCAGCAGCCGCGCGGTGGGCCAGTGGCGGGCGCAGCGTTCGCCCTCTTCCCATGGCACGTCGCGGTCGTCCAGATCGTGCACGATCAGTCCGCGCTGACCCAGCGCCGGCAGATGCCGGTGCACCTGCAGATCCTGCGGATGGGTGCCGGTGTAGTGCTCGTGCCAGGCGAAAAACGGCGCGCGCAGGT
>JAJZGE010000404.1 GCA_021798675.1 Pseudomonadota bacterium
CCGATCTGGTCCAGTGCGCGCGCGAAACGCAGCTGCGACACACTGGGCGACATCACGTTCGCCATCACCTGCGGCTGGCTCAGCGCGGCGAGGATGGCGGGCGGGTTGTGACCGAAACCGAGCATGCCGTAGCCGCCGTTGTCGTGCACCACGGCGCCCTTCAGCGTGACCACCCACGGCCCGCGTGCGGCCGCTGCCAGGTAGGGATTGATCGCATCGTCCGGGTAGAAATTGACGAAGCCGGCCTGTGCCTGGGCCAGCTGCTCGGTTTCATCCAGACGCAGGAAGTGATCCATTTCAGGATCGACACGCAATTCGCGATGGCGTGCCAGCGCGTCGGCGACCGCACTGCCCAGCAGCGGGTCGTGGGCCGCCATGCGTTCGATGCTGGCATCGTCCAGACCGGTGGTGCGCGGCTTGCCGCCGAATTCGCGCAGTTCGCGCAGCTGTTCAATCACTCGCATGACGCTTCTCCTCGACCCCGTCGACGCCTCGCTACTGACGCAAAGCAGGCCGGCGGTTTTTCTCGATTGGGGGTGGTGGGCCGCACCGCTCCGGTGTGCATCGCCGCGGCCCACCAGTCGCTCTGATGCACCGCCGCACAAGGGCTGGCGGATGCTTTCACCCGCTCAGCATAGCGCGAGCCCGGGTTGTCCGTAACCCCGCATGACGGCTGTCACACGCGATCGCTGACGTCCGCGACTGCCCGCCGCAGCCCGTTTCGCGCAGCATTCGCGGCACTGGAGGAACCCCGCATGCCGCATCCCGATGACCCGATCGCCCGCCTTGACGGTGTGGTGAAACGCTATGGCCGGCTGACTGCGCTGGATGGCGCCGAGCTGCAGTTGCGACGCGGCGAACTGCTGGCGCTGCTCGGCCCCAACGGCGCCGGCAAGACCACCGCGATCGGCCTGCTGCTCGGGCTGATCCGTGCCGATGCCGGCGCGGTCGAGCTGTTCGGGCAGGACCCGCAGCGCATCCAGGCGCGCCGGCGCATCGGCGTGATGCTGCAGAACGCCGCGCTGCCGCCGACGCTGCGCGTGGGCGAACTGCTGCGGCTGACCGCCAGCTACTACCCGGCGCCACGCGCGCTGGCCGAAACCGCCGCGCTGGCCGGTATCGGCGATCTGCTGCAGCGCCCCTACGCGAAACTGTCCGGCGGCCAGCAGCGCCGCGTGCAGTTTGCATTGGCGCTGTGCGGCCGGCCCGAGCTGCTGTTTCTGGACGAGCCCACCGTGGGCCTGGATATCGAAGCGCGGCAAAGGCTGTGGCTGGCGATCCGCCAGCTGATTGCCGAAGGCTGCGCGGTGCTGCTGACCACGCACTACCTGGAAGAGGCCGAGGCGCTGGCTGACCGCGTCTGCGTGATGGCGCACGGCCGGGTAATCCATGCAGGCAGCGTCGATGCGCTGCGCGCGCGGGTGGCGATCAGGCGCATCCGCTGCCGCAGCGCGCTGGCGCTCGAAGCCGTGCGCGGCTGGCCGGAAGTCAGCGAGGCGCGTTTGGAGAACCAGCAGTTGCACATCAGCACCGCCGCGGCCGAGGCGGTAGTGCGCCGGCTGCTCGACGTCGACTCCGACCTGAGCGAGCTGGAAGTGCAGCGCGCCGGCCTCGCCGAGGCCTTCACCGAACTCACCCGCGATGCCGATGCGGCATCCCCCACCGACCAGCGCGAGGCCGCCTGATGGACAGCATGATTTCCACCGTTAGCGGCACTGTCGTTGCGGTAGCCACGATGCCGCGTGCTCGCGTGTTCGGCGCGTACCTGCAGGAGGCGCGCAGCGAATGCCTGCGCTATCTGCGCACGCCCAGCTTCATGCTGCCGACGCTGCTGTTCCCGTCGGTGTTCTATCTGATGTTCGGTATCTTTCTGGCGCATGCCAACGGCCCCGACGCGCCGCGCTACCTGCTCGCCAGCTACGTCACCTTCGGCGTGATGGCGCCGGGCCTGTTCGGCTTCGGCGTGTCGCTGGCGCTGGAACGTGACAACGGCCTGCTCGCGCTCAAGCGGGCGCTGCCGATGCCGCCGGGCGCCTACCTGCTGGCCAAGATGCTGATGGCGACGCTGGTCGCGGCGGTGATCGCGCTGATCCTGCTCGGCATGGCGGTGTTTGTGGCCCATGTGGACTTGGGTGCCGGCCAGATGCTGGCGCTGTTCGCCACCGCTGTGCTCGGCGTGCTGCCGTTCTGCGCGATGGGCCTGTGGCTCGGTACGCTGATCAAGGGTCAGGGTGCTCCGGGCCTGATCAATCTGACCTATCTGCCGATGGCGTTCCTGTCCGGGCTGTGGTTTCCGCTGCCGCTGCTGCCGAAGTGGCTGCAGCAGATCGCGCCGGTGTGGCCGAGCTATCACCTCGATCGGCTGGCCATGGCGGCGGTGGGCATGAACAAGGGCGCGCTGCTACCGCATGCGCTGACGCTGGTGGGCTTCACCGCCGTGTTTCTGCTGCTGGCGACGCGGCGGCTGCGCCGCTGCGGTTGAAGTAGCATGCCAGCCATGACGGGTTCCGGGGAAGTCAGCGCCATGCAGCAGCGGATCGTCGCGTTTTTCACGCCGGCGCCGGATTCGCTGGTGGCCGGCAGCGTGCGCAGGGGCAAGTCGCCGTGGGTCGATGCCATCCATTTGTTGTGGTCGGCCTGGGTGTTCATCACGCCGATCTTCGGTGGTTACAGCTGGCGCTGGGCCGCGTTCACGCTGCTCACCTATCCGCTGTTCCTGCTGCTGTATGCCAAGTGTTGTCTTGCCTCGCGTCGCACCGCGCAACGCTATGCGCAGACCCTGGTCGTACTGGGCCTGGTGCTGCTGCCGTGGTATCCGAGCGGCCTCAGCTACTTCATCTATGGCTGCGTGATGATGAGCAGTTGCCGCATGAGCCTGCTTCGTTATCTGGTGGTGCTGGCGGTACTCAACTTTGTCTGCATCGGCGAGGCCGTGCTGCTGCACTATGCGTGGCAGATGTGGATCTCGATCCCCATCACCACTTTCATCATCGGCGTGGTCATCAATTTTGAGCGCGTCAGCGAAGCAAAAAATGCCGAGCTGCAGCTCTCTCACGACGAGGTGCGCCGGCTGGCGGCGACCGCCGAGCGCGAGCGTATCAGCCGCGACCTGCACGACCTGCTCGGGCATACGCTGTCGCTGATCACGCTGAAGCTGGAGCTGTCGCGCAAGCTGTTCGATCGCGACGCCGAGGCCGCCCGGCGCGAGATTGCGGAGGCCGAAAAAGTGGCGCGGCATGCGCTGGCGGAAGTGCGCGGCGCGGTGACCGGCATGCACGCCACCGACCTGGCGGTGGAACTCGCCTCCGCCCGGCTGCTGCTGGGCGCGTCGGGGGTGCATCTGGACTACGCACATCCGGCCATCGAGCTGCCCGCCGAGATCGAGC
>JAJZGE010000405.1 GCA_021798675.1 Pseudomonadota bacterium
ATCCACCATCAGGTGCGCCACCTCGGCGATGCGCCGGATGTTCTCCACGCGATCCCCGGGGGTGAAGCCAAGGTCCTTGTTGATGCCGTGGCGCACGTTGTCGCCATCGAGCAGATAGGTGTGATAGCCGAGCGCGTGCAGCCGCCGTTCCACCAGGTTGGCGATGGTCGACTTGCCGGCGCCGGACAGCCCTGTGAACCACAGGCACAGCGGCTGCTGGCCCTTGCTGGCGCCGCGTACCGCCTTGTCGATGTCGACGTGCTGCCAGTGCACGTTGGACGAGCGCTCCAGCGCGAAGTCGAGCATGCCGCAGGCCACCGTGGCGTGGCTCTGGCGGTCGATCAGGATGAAGCCGCCCAGCGTGCGGTTGACTGCATAGGCCTCGAATGCGATCGCCTCATCCAGCCCGAGCGTGCAGTAGCCCACCTCGTTGAGATCCAGATGCCGCGCCGCCAGCCGCGACTGGCTGTTGACGTCGACCTTGTACTTGATCGACATCACGCGGGCGTTGACGGTGCGCGTACCCACCTTCAGCCGGTAGGTGCGGTTGGGCAGCAGCGGCGTATCGCCCAGCCACAGCACGTGGCAGGTGAACTGGTCGGCCACCGCGGCCGGTCGCAGCGCGTCGGCGATCACGTCGCCGCGGCTGACATCCACTTCGCGATGCAGGCACAGCGTGACGGCCTCGCCGGCCGACGCCTGCTGCTGCTCGCCGCCGGGCCCGAGAATGCGCTCCACCCGCGCGCGCTGCAGCCCGGGCTGCACCACGATCTCGTCACCGCGCGCCACGCTGCCGCCGCAGACGGTGCCGGCATAGCCGCGAAAGGTCTGGTCCGGGCGATTCACCCACTGCACCGGCATGCGGAAATCCTGCGCGCGGAACGGCGTCGCATCGACTGTCTCCAGCAGCTGCAGCAGGCTGGGGCCGTTGTACCAGGGCATCTGCGGCGAGCGCGCGCTGACGTTTTCGCCGCTCGGCGCCGCCACAGGCAGGCACTGCACGTGGCTGACGCCGAGTTCCTGCGCCAGCCGCCGGTACTGTGCCGCGATGGCGGTGTAGACGGCCTCGTCGTAGTCGACCAGATCCATCTTGTTGACCGCCAGCAGCACGTGGCGGATGCCCAGCAGCGCGCAGATGTAGGTATGCCGGCGCGTCTGCGGCAGCAGGCCCTTGCGCGCATCCACCAGCACCACCGCCAGCTCGGCGTTGGAGGCCCCGGTAGCCATGTTGCGCGTGTATTGCTCGTGCCCCGGGCAGTCGGCCACGATGAAACTGCGCTGCGCGGTGTGGAAGTAGCGGTACGCCACGTCGATGGTGATGCCCTGCTCGCGCTCGGCGTCCAGGCCATCGGTGAGCAGCGAGAAATCGAGCACGTCCGTCGCTCCCGGCATCCTGCCTCCCGCGACACTAGTGCTTCCCTGCACGTCCGTCGCTCCCGGCATCCTGCCTCCCGCGACACTAGTGCTTCCCTGCACGTCGGTATCCGCATGCCGGCGGCGGCTGTCGCGCGCCAGCGCGGCGAGCTGGTCGTCGGCGAGCATGCCGGCGTCGTACAGCAGCCGCCCGAGCAGGGTGCTCTTGCCGTCGTCCACGCTGCCGCAGGTGATGAAGCGCAGCAAGCCCTTGCCGGCTGCGGCGTCGATGGGTTCACGCGGCGACGTCATCAGAAATAGCCCTCCTGCTTCTTGCGTTCCATCGAGGCGGTGGGGTCCTGGTCGATCACCCGCCCCTGCCGTTCGGAGCTGCGCGAGCTGGCCATCTCCTCGATGATCTTGTCCAGCGTGTCGGCGCTGGACTCCACCGCGCCGGTGAGCGGATAGCAGCCCAGCGTGCGGAAGCGCACCTCGCGCTGCTGCACCACCTCGTCCGCGCGCAGCACGAAGCGCTCGTCGTCGAGCATGATCAACGCGCCGTCGCGTTCCACCACCGGCCGCGGCCTGGCGAAATACAGCGGCACCACCGGAATGCTCTCGCGGCGGATGTACAGCCACACGTCCATCTCGGTCCAGTTGGACAGCGGAAACACCCGCACGCTCTCGCCCGGGCGGATCTGCGTGTTGTACGTCTGCCAGAACTCCGGGCGCTGGCGCTTCGGATCCCAGCGGTGCTGCGCGTTGCGGAACGAGAAGATGCGCTCCTTCGCGCGCGACTTCTCCTCGTCGCGGCGGGCGCCGCCGATCGCCGCGTCGAAGGCATACTTGTCCAGCGCCTGCTTCAGCGCGACCGTCTTCATCACGTCGGTGTGCACGGTGGCACCATGCGTCAGCGGCGAGATGCCCTGGCGCACGCCGTCCTCGTTGATGTGCACCAGCACCTGCACATCGCCGGCCGCCGCCACCTGCTCGCGAAACGCGATCATCTCGCGGAATTTCCAGGTGGTATCCACATGCAGCAGCGGCATCGGCGGGCGGGCCGGATGGAACGCCTTGCGCAGCAGATGCAGCAGCACCGAGGAGTCCTTGCCGATCGAATACAGCATCACCGGCTGGCGAAAACTGGCCGCCACCTCGCGAAAGATGTGGATGCTTTCGGCTTCGAGGTCGTCGAGGTGGGAGCGTTGCTGCAAGGCAGGTTCAGTCATAAGGCCAGCGGGATCCGGTAGTCCGATCAGGCTCCTTGTCACCGCTCAAGCCGCCCGGTTCGGAGACGAGCGTCGGATATTACTACGAGCCTCGCACTGCACGGGCTCGTCTGCCATGCCTCTGGTCGGAACTGCTGGTGGTCTGCAGCCCGCAGCGGCAGGCGTTCCAATTCAGCCGTCAAGTTGCGTACCGAGATCGGAGCATGACCAGACGTGCTGGATGCACCGAACCACTCATGTCTTGCCGATCAGCGCAGTCGCTTTGGCGCGAACTTCAGCCAGCTCCAGCGGCGTCAGCTTGCCCTTGTAGCTTGCCTTGCGCGCGACCCAGTCCACGCTCTTCACCTGATCCGCAAGTACCGCACCCGGTCGTTCGCCAGCAATCGTCACCTCGAACGGATAGCCCTTGATTTGCGTTGTCATCGGGCAGCAGAGCATCAGGCTTGTCTTCACGTTGTAACCGGCCGGACTGAGAACCACGGCGGGTCGGTGACCTCCCTGCTCATGCCCGGCCTGCGGGCTGAAATACAGCCACACCACATCCCCCGCGTCGGGGACATAGCCGCGCGCCATCAAAACATTTCCTCGCCGACCGCCGCACCGAGATCGACTTCGGCGTGCAGGTTGTCCGACGTGATGCCGCCGATCAGTTGGTCGAGGTCATAGCGGGCAGGCAGCGGCTCGATGATGATGCGCCCGCCTTCCTCGCGAACATCCACCGCCTGATCCAGTTGCAGGCGTGCCGCCTCCATGATCCCGGTGGGGATGCGCACGGAAGCGCTGTTGCCCCACTTCTTGACT
>JAJZGE010000406.1 GCA_021798675.1 Pseudomonadota bacterium
TCCTGCCCGGTGAGGTAGTCCAGCAGGTCGCGCGCACCCGGCAGCGGCTTCACGGCGCCTTGCGCATGCAGCCGGTTGAACGCATCGGCATGCGCGTCGTACAGCCGCTGGCGGCGTTCCTCGGCGATCTCCAGCCCGGTCTCGCGCAGCAGTACGCGGGTGAACAGGCCGCCGCTCATGCCGATGCGACGGTGGATGCGCCACACCGAGAGGTCGATCCCTTCGGAGTCCAACGCCTCCTTCCACGCCAGCACGTGCTGGTAGACGCTGTCGACGAGGGTGCCGTCGAGATCGAACAGGAAGGCGGTGTCGCGGCGTGGCATGGCGGATCCGTCGATCAGTGTTGCGGGTGCAGCGGCAGTCCCGCGGCGCGCAGCGCGATCGCCGCGGCGCCGAGCAGGCCGGGTTCGGGGTGGGTGATTGCCGAGGTGGGTACGCGTTCCATCGTCTCGCGGAAGCGGCCCTTGGCCTCGAAACGTTCGCGGAAGCCGCCGCGGTGCAGCCACGGCAGCAGGAAGGGCAGCACGCCGCCGGTGAGGTAGACACCCTCCCAACCGCCGAGGCTGAGCACCAGGTCGCCGGCCACGCTGCCGAAGATGCCGGCCAGGGTCTCCAGTGTGCGCACGCACAGTGGATCGCTGCCGGCCTCGGCGCGCGCGGTGATGTCCTCGGGCGTGTACTCCTCGGCCGGTTCGCCGGCGATGTCGGCCAGCGCGAGATAGAGGTTCACCAGGCCGTTGCCGCAGATCATGCGCTCGTTGGAGACGCGGCCGAAGCGCGCGTTGAGCCGGTGCAGGATCTCCACGTCCTCGGTGGTGTGCGCGGCGAAGCCGGCGTGGCCGCCTTCGGTTTCCAGCACCACCCACTGGCCTTCGCGCCACAGCAGGCCCGCCACGCCCAGGCCGGTGCCGGGGCCCATCACCACGAAGGTCTGCGGCAGCGCGCTGTCCAGCGTGGCCGGGCCCAGCTTGCCCACCGGCGCCAGCGCGTCCGCCTTCAGCAGCGGCACGGCCATGGCCTGCGCGGCGAAATCGTTGACCAGCCGCACGGCGTCCATGTCCAGCTTGGCCCGCAGCGCCGGCGCGGAAATCGCCCAAGGGTTGTTGGTGACCTTCACCGTCTCGCCGTCGGCGATACGACCGGCCGCCGCGATCACTGCGCGTGACGCGGTGCAGCCGGTGTCGGCGAAGTACCGGCGCGCGGCGTCGGCCAGCGATTCGAAGTCCTTCACCCGGTACCGCCGGATGCTGTCCATGCGCAGCGGTGCCTCGACGCTTTCGCCGGCCAGCGCAAAACGCACATTGGTGCCGCCCAGATCGGCAAGCAGGGTGGCGGTGGTTCCGTGGGACATCGGTCTCGCTCGGCAGTCGCGAAAACGCCTAGGGTGCAACGCCGCGCGGGTGCGCGTCCACTATCTGCGCACGTATGTTGCACCGGCGCTTGCGGCAAAACGCCCATTCCGGCCGTGCGAGGGGCGGGGCGGCGCTAAAATCGCGCGGCTGCCCTTATGAGATTCCACCATGAGCTTCCGTGCCGTCCGTCCCCGCCGCATGCGCCGCGATGCCTTCTCCCGCGCGCTGATGCGCGAGCACAGCCTGCTGCCCGGCGACCTGATCATGGTGGCCTTCGTGATCGAGGGCGAGGCGAAGCGCGAGCCGGTGCCGTCGATGCCGGGCGTGGATCGCCTTTCCATCGACGGGCTGCTGGAACTGGCCGGCGAATGCGTGCGGCTGGGCATCCCCGCGCTGGCGCTGTTTCCCTCGCCGGGGCAGGACGTGAAGAGCGAGGACGCGCGCGAGGCCTGGAATCCTGACAACCTGATGCATCGCGCCACGCGGGCCTTGAAATCGACATACCCCGGGCTCGGCCTGATCGGCGACGTGGCGCTCGACCCCTACACCACGCATGGCCAGGACGGCCTGATCGACGAACACGGCTACGTGATGAACGAGCCCACCGTCGAGGCGCTGGTGAAGATGGCACTGGCGCAGGCCGAAGCCGGCATGGACGTGGTGGCGCCCTCGGACATGATGGACGGCCGCGTCGGCGCGATCCGCGAGGCGCTGGAAGAAGCCGGCCACATCCACACCCGCATCCTCGCCTACTCAGCCAAGTACGCATCGAGCTTCTACGGCCCGTTCCGCGACGCGGTGGGTTCGTCCGCCAACCTCGGCAAGGGCGACAAGCACACCTACCAGATGGATGTCGCCAACAGTGACGAGGCGCTGCGCGAGGTCGAACTGGACATCGCCGAGGGCGCCGACATGGTGATGGTGAAGCCGGGCCTGCCCTACCTCGACGTGCTGCGCCGGGTGAAGGACGCCTTCGGCATGCCCACCCTGGTCTACCAGGTGAGCGGCGAGTACGCGATGCTCAAGGCCGCCGCACAGAACGGCTGGCTGGACGAGAGGGCCGTGGTGCTGGAAACCCTCGTCGCGTTCAAGCGCGCCGGCGCCGACGCGATCCTCACCTACTTCGCGGTGGACGCGGCGCGCTGGCTGCGCGGGGAATAGCCGCAACGCCTGCCCGGAAATTTGCCGCAAACCGACCGCGGCGATGCCCGCGCGGCGCGCAGCATGGCGAGGGTTTCGTCCGACTCCCGTGATGACCGCACAGCCCTGGTCCGGCGCCGGGGCGAAGGAATGCCATGAAACCGTGGATCGTGTGGCTGTGCCTGTGGCTTTCCTGCATGAGCGTGCCGGCGGATGCCGGCGTCTGGCAGCCCGCTGCCGGGCGCCTGCAGATGCCTTTGTGGCCGGACAAGGTGCCCGACGCGCAGGCTATGCCGGGGCCGGAAACGGAAGGCCTGCGGACGGAGCACCTCGTTGCGGGTCGTCCGTGGATGGCGGTGACCAACGTGAGCCGGCCCACGCTCACGGTCTATGCACCCACCGTCAAGAACACCGGTGCCGCGGTGGTGGTGTTCCCGGGTGGCGGCTTCCAGGTGCTGGCCATCGACCTCGAAGGCAGCGAGATCTGCGCCTGGCTGACGTCCCGCGGCATCACCTGCGTGTTGCTGAAATACCGCGTGCCAAGCACGCCTTACGACTGGCGCCGCAAGACCTACTCCGACGATTTTGCGCTGTCGATACCCTCGTTGCAGGATGCGCAGCGGGCGATAAGACTGGTGCGCTTCCACGCGGCGGAGTGGCATGTCGATCCCCACCGGATCGGTGTGATCGGCTTCTCCGCGGGCGGCTTCCTGGTGGCCGAAACCAGCACGGATTTCAGGCGCCGGCTGTACCTGCCGGTGGACGCGGCGGACAGGCAGAGCGACCGGCCGGACTTCGCCATGGCCATCTACCCCGGGCATATCGCGCTCGACGACGGCCGGCTCAATCCCAACCTGCCGGTTTCCAGCGAGACCCCGCCGACCTTCCTG
>JAJZGE010000407.1 GCA_021798675.1 Pseudomonadota bacterium
TGTGCAGCCTGCTCGGCACGCCGTATTTCCCGTGCATCGACGACGGCATCCTGTTCGTGGAGGACGTGGGCGAGCCGCCGTTCCGCATCGAGCGTCTGCTGTACCAGTTGCACCTGGCGGGCGTACTGGGGCGGCAGCGTGCCTTGATCCTCGGCGACTTCACCGACTGCCGGCCCAGCGCCTACGACAACGGTTACGGGCTGGCCGAGGGCTTTGCGCAGATTCGCCGCGTGCTGGATATCCCGGTGCTGGACGGCTTGCCGTTCGGCCACGCGCCGGACAAGTTCACCCTGCCGTTCGGCGTGCCAGCGCGGTTGCGGGTGCTAGGCGGCCAGGCGCGGCTGGATTTCTCCGGCTATCCGCACCTCGCGTAAGGTGCGTCGCTATCGCTTGGCGGCCAGTGCCAGGTAGCGCTGGTGCAGTGCGGCTACGGCCGCGTCCAGGGCGGCCTCGTCGCCGCTGTTGTCGATCACGTCGTGGGCCAGCGCGAGCCGCTGCGCGCGTTCGGCCTGCTGGGCCAGCATGCGCCGGGCCAGCGCCTCGTCGATGCCGTCGCGTGCCATCAGCCGTGCCAGTTGAAGATCCGCCGGGGCGTCGACCACCAGCACGCGGTCGATCCAGCGGTAATGGTCGAGGTTCTCGACCAGCAGCGGAATCGCCAGCAGGCAATACGGTGCCGTGTCGTCCAGCGCGCGTTCGTGCAGCCACTGGCGCACGCGCGGATGGACGATCGCCTCCAGGGTTTTCCGTGCCAAGGGATCGGCGAACACGCGGCGGCGCATCGCGGCGCGATCCAGATGGCCATGTGCGTCCAGCGCCTCGTTGCCGAAGGCGGCAACCACGGCGGCAAGGCCTTCGCTGCCCGGCGCCACCACTTCGCGGGCGGCCACGTCGGCGTCGTGTATCGGCACGCCCAGGGCGGCGAATCGCCGGGTCACCGCACTCTTGCCGGCAGCGATGCCGCCGGTAAGCGCGATCACGTAGCTGCTCATCGCAGGCCGGTGAGCTGCAGGTAAGCGTGCAGCAGGCTGTTTCCCGCCACGAACCACACCCAGCCGGCCATCGCGATGAACGGGCCGAACGGCATCGGCATGTCGCTGTCGTGGCGTTTCAGTGCAATCAGGCTGCCGCCGACGATGGCGCCGATCAGCGACGAAAGCAGCACGATCGGCAACAACGCCATCGGCCCCATCCAGGCGCCCAGCGCAGCCAGCAGCTTGAAATCGCCGTGCCCCATGCCCTCCTTGCCGGTGAGCAGCTTGAATCCCCAGTACACGCTCCACAGGCTGAGGTAACCGATGGCGGCGCCAAGGATCGCCGCGGGCGGGGCGACGAACAGCGGCCTCAGCGCCAGCAGCAGGCCCAGCCACAACAGCGGCAGGGTGAGCTGGTCGGGCAACAGCTGGGTGCGGAAATCGATGCCGGAGAGGGCGATCAGCGTCCAGGTGAGCACGAGCCCCGCCAGCGCCGGCCAGGCGACGCCGAACCTCCACACCACGATGGCGCTGAGCACCCCGCTCAACAGTTCCACCAGCGGATACTGGATCGAGATCCCTGCCTTGCAGTAGCGGCAGCGTCCGCCCAGCAGCAGCCAGCCGAACAGCGGGATATTGTCCGCGGCCGACAACGGGTGCTTGCAGTGCGGGCAGTGCGAAGGCTCGCGCACGATGCCGGGCGGCAGGGCCTCGTCGATGGCCTCCAGCTCCAGCACGTCGCGGGCCTCGCGCCGCCATTCGGCGGCCATGCGCCCGGGCAGGCGCAGGATCACCACATTGAGGAAGCTGCCCACCAGCAGTCCGAGCACGGCTGCCAGGGCGATCCAGGCGAAAAGGGGCAATTCGGGCATGCGGGTCGGGCGGCGGCTACGGGTCGCTCAGAGCTTACGTTGTTGCAGCCGGGTGCGCACAGGGGTGCGCTCCTTCGGGAGGGGCGATCAGAACGTGCCGGCCAGCTTGAAGATCGGCAGGTACAGCGCGATCACCATGCCGCCCACCACCACGCCGAGGATCACCATGATCATCGGCTCGAGCAGGGTGGAGAGGGTGTCGACTGCGTTCTCGACCTCTTCCTCGTAGAACTCCGCGACCTTGAACAGCATGTTGTCCAGCGCGCCGGACTCCTCGCCGATGGCGGTCATCTGCACCACCATGTTGGGGAACAGGCCGGTCTGCTTCATCGCGAGCTGGAGTTGATGGCCGACCGAAATGTCGTCGCGCATCTGCTTGACGGCATCGCCATAGACCACGCTGCCGGTAGCCTCGGATACCGAATCCAGCGCCTCCACCAGCGGCACGCCGGCGCGGAAGGTCACGCCGAGGGTACGGGCGAAGCGGGCAATCGCCGATTCGCGCATGATTTTGCCGAACACCGGCAGTTTCAGCGTGACACGGTCCAGGAAGTGGGCGAATTTCACCGAGCGGCGCTTGCCCTCCACCAGACCCACCACGCCGCCGATGACGATGAGCAGGATCAACCACCACCAGCTCTTCATGAACTTCGATGCACTCACCACGAACTGGGTGGGGGCGGGCAGGGCGGCGCCGGCGTTTTTGAAGGTGTCCGCAAAAACCGGTACCACGAACAGCAGCATGATCATGCTGACCAGGAAGGCCACCGCAATCACCATGATGGGGTAGAACAACGCCTTCTTGATCTTCTTCTTCAGTGCTTCGGTGCGCTCCTTGTAGGTGGCCACGGTGTCCAGCACCGTGTCCAGCACGCCCGAGGCCTCGCCGGCGCGCACCAGGTTGCGGTAGAGCTCGTCGAACTGCACCGGATAGCGGCCCAGCGCCTCGTGCAACGCCTGACCGCCTTCCAGGCCCTGCTTAACGTCCGTCAGGATGTTCCTGAAGCGGGCGTTTTTCTGGCCGCCGGCGATGATGTCGAACGACTGCACCATCGGCACGCCGGACGTCATCATGGTGGCGATCTGGCGGCTGAACACCGCCACGTCGCGCGGCGTCACCTTGCTGCCCGCGGAGCCGAACAGCGGCTTGGCCCGCTCTTTCACGGATTGCGGGTTCATGCCCTGGCGGCGCAGTTCCGCCTTCACCAGCGAGGCATTTTTTGCCGGCATCTCGCCCTTCATGGGCTTGCCGCGCTTGTCCAGCGCCACCCATTCGTAGGTGGTGAGCTTGCTGACGGCGGCGCGCTCGGCGCCGAGCGCGCGCGCGTCCTTCTTTGCGGTTGCGGATGCCGTGGCCATGCGCTGTCCCCCTGGATGATGCGTTCCCGCGCCTGGTTCGGCGCGATGGAACCGTTCTGATACCGTAGCTTACGTCATTTTCCTGCCGTGAAACCGTGGCCGCCGCCGCAGCTTTGCGCAGGCGCGCCACGTCGCACGTCGACCCATGCCCGGTCGGGCCAGGCCGCCATGTGCAGG
>JAJZGE010000408.1 GCA_021798675.1 Pseudomonadota bacterium
CGTGTTGCGCAACCGCGCACGGCGCTGCTGGCCACGCTGGGTCTGCACCTTTTCCAGGCGCTTGGTAAGCTGCTTCACCCGCTCGGCAAGCAGGCGACGGTCGGTTTCCAGCTGGGTTTCGCCGGGGCCGCGATTGCCGATGGCACCGCCGCGCTGGGCGTCCAGGTGGGTCCAGCCGCGCACCAGCCGGGTGGCCACGTGCTTGAGCTGGGCCAGCTCCACTTCGAGCTTGCCTTCGTGCGAGCGGGCGCGCTGGGCGAAGATGTCGAGGATCAGGCCGGCCCGGTCGACCACGCGCGCGCTGAGGTGTTTTTCGAGGTTGCGCTCCTGCACCGGGCTCAGCAGGTGGTCGACCAGCACCAGGTCGGCGCCCAGCGCCCGCACCATCTCGGCCACTTCGTCGGCCTTGCCGCTGCCGATGTAGAAACGCGGGTTGGGGGCCTCGACGCGGGCGGAGACGCTGCCCAGCACCTCGGCGCCCGCGGACTTGGCCAACTCGGTGAACTCGGCCGCGCGACGCGCGGCATCGCCGCCGCCGCGCGCGTGCGGCAGCACGAGTACGGCGCGTTCGCCTTTCTTCTGACGATCAAACACGTGGGGAGGCGGCCTCTGCGCGGAACGGTTCCGCCTTCATGTGGGCCGTGCGGCCGTCAATCAAGCATCCGCGGCGTCGGCCGGGGCGGCGGCATCGACATGCGCCTCGTGGCCGTCGTGGCCGGTGCCGATGCGTACGTTGCGGCTGGGCACCACGGTGGAGATGGCGTGCTTGTAGACCATCTGGCTGACCTGGTTGCGCAGCAGCACCACGAACTGGTCGAAGGACTCGACCGTGCCCTGCAGCTTGATGCCGTTCACCAGGTAGATGGCCACCGGTACGCGCTCGCGACGCAAGGCGTTGAGGAAAGGATCCTGCAGCGATTGTCCCTTGGACATTTCTTGTTCTCCCCTGTGCGGCGAACGGGCCGGGGAAAAAACGCCCGTGGCGCCCCGACCCAACGCTGGCGATGGTAACCGGGTTCAAGGCGTTGAAGGAAGCGGTTTTTCCTGCAAAGGCGCACGAAAACGCACCGCTTTAGCGCGGTGCCCCGAGGAACAGGCCGACGGCTTCGACCGCCCGCGCCAGCGGCGGTACACGCTCCGGATCGAGCACGCGCGCGTCCAGCTCGGCGCGCAGCCAGGTGATCTGGCGCTTGGCCAGCTGGCGCGTGGCGAAGATCGCGCGGTCGCGGAAGCCCGCAGCATCGCCCTGGCCATCGAGGTACTCCCAGGCCTGCCGGTACCCCACCGCGCGGATCGCCGGCAGGTCGGCATGCAGGTCGCCGCGCGCGCGCAGCGCCCGCACCTCGTCGAGGAACCCTTCCGCCAGCATCGCGTCGAAGCGCTGCGCGATGCGCGCATGCAGCGGCTGCCGGTCCGCCGGCAGCAGCGCCAGCTTGAGCACGCGCCATGGGAACACTCCGCGACGGCCACCACCCTGCAGCTCGGACAGCGGCCTGCCACTGAGTTCGATCACCTCCAGGGCGCGCTGCAGGCGCTGCGCGTCGTTCGGGCCGATGCGCGCCGCGGCGA
Source organism: Pseudomonadota bacterium (assembly GCA_021798675.1). The sequence goes on from JAJZGE010000408.1 coordinate 1,570, forward strand.
CAGGATCGAGCCGCGCCAGCCGCGCATGCATGGCCGGCCAGCCGATCCGCGCAGCCTCGCCCGACAGTCGGCTGCGAACCGCCGGATCGGCCTCCGGCAGCTCGGAGAGTCCCTGCTGCAGGGCGCGGAAATACAGCCCGGTGCCGCCGACCAGCAACGGCACCCTGCCCTGCGCCGTGATCGCATGCATCGCCGCCAGCGCATCGTCGTGGAACTCCGCCGCCGAATAGGGCCGGGCCGGGTCGCGTATGTCGATCAGTGCATGCGGATAGCGCGCCAGCGTGGCTGCATCCGGCTTGGCTGCGCCGATCTCGAGGCCACGGTAGACCAGTGCCGAATCCACGCTGACCAGGCCGAACGGAAAGCGGTCCGCCAGCTGGCAGGCGAGTGCGGTCTTGCCGGAGGCCGTGGGGCCCATCAGGAAGATCGCGAGGGGGCGGGTGTCGAGGCTCATGCACGGCGATGCTTGGGTCAGGCGCGCAAGCGTAGCCGAACGCCCCTGCACAAAACTTCGTCAATGCGTGACAACTGCCCGTGCCGGCGGCGCAAATCGGAGTTGTCCACATGCTTGTCCCGGGCGTATCCACATGCGCTGTGGATAGAACCGGCCCGGCCGCAACCATGCGCCGCCAGCGTCGACGGCGGGCGGCAGGGGCTGTCGGGGATTTATAATCGGCGCCTTTCCGCCCCTCCGGGCCCGCTTTGGATTACCCCATGTCGCAGACGATGAAAGCCCTGGTCAAGCGCCACGCCGAGAAAGGCATCTGGATGGAAGAGGTGCCGGTGCCCGTGGTCGGCCCCAACGAGGTGCTGATCAAGATGGAAAAGACCGCGATCTGCGGCACCGATCTGCACATCTACAAGTGGGACGAGTGGTCACAGCGCACGATCAAGCCCGGCCTTACCATCGGCCACGAATTTGTCGGTCGCATCGTGGAAGTCGGCCCCGGCGTCACCGGCTACAAGGTGGGTGACCGCGTCTCCGCCGAGGGCCACATCGTCTGCGGCCACTGCCGCAACTGCCGCGCCGGCCGCCAGCACCTGTGCCCGAACACCATCGGCATCGGCGTGAACCGCAACGGCGCGTTCGCCGAATACATGACCATGCCGGCCTCGAACCTGTGGCCGATCCCGGACCCGATCCCGTCCGAGCTGGCCGCGTTCTTCGACCCCTACGGCAACGCCGCGCACTGCGCGCTGGAGTTCGACCTGATCGGCGAGGACGTGCTGATCACCGGCGCCGGCCCGATCGGCATCATCGCCGCCGGCATCGCCAAGCACGTCGGCGCGCGCAACGTGGTGGTCACCGACGTCAACGACTTCCGCCTGAAGCTGGCCGCCGACATGGGCGCCACCCGCGTGGTGAACGTCGCCAACACCTCGCTCAAGGACGTGATGAAGGACCTGCACATGGAAGGCTTCGACGTGGGCCTGGAGATGAGCGGCAACCCGCGCGCCTTCAACGACATGCTCGACTGCATGTACCACGGCGGCAAGATCGCCCTGCTCGGCATCCTGCCCAAGGGCGCCGGCATCGACTGGGACAAGGTGATCTTCAAGGGCCTCACCCTGCAGGGCATCTACGGACGCAAGATGTACGAGACCTGGTACAAGATGACCCAGATGGTGCTGACCGGCTTCCCGCTGCAGAAGGTGCTCACCCACCAGATCCATATCGACGACTTCCAGAAGGGTTTCGACCTGATGGATGCCGGCCAGTGCGGCAAGGTGGTGTGTTCCTGGAACTGAGTTGCCCTGGCGACGGCAATCGGCCCTCGCCATCGCAGCTTTTCGACGCGGCATCTGCG